>JAWXAS010000133.1:0-2593 GCA_034439635.1 Bacteroidota bacterium
ACCTTGTAAAAAATGAAGAGCTAGTGCTAGGGCCCTTTCAAGGGCCAATTGCTTGCACACGAATTGCTAAAGGAAAAGGTGTGTGCGGAAAAGCTTGGGAATTAAATGAGGTGATCGTTGTAGATGATGTGGATCAATTTCCCGGACATATTGCTTGCAACGCTTTATCTAAATCAGAAATTGTTTTGCCTGTTCGCAATGCAAAAGGAAACATTACTGCGATTTTAGATGTGGATAGCGATGCATACAATTCGTTTGATGGAATTGATGAAGAATGGTTGCGCAAGATCGTTCAATTGCTTTCTTAATTCTTAACGCCCGCCAATATCTTAGCATTCACAAAATTTTCTTGCGGAGGTATTGGGCAACTCCAACCATTATGCGAATACGCACAATACGGTTGATAGGATAAATTAAAATCAATTACCAGCGTATTTTCATCCGTTAATTCAAGATCAAGGTAGCGACCGCCACCATACGTTTCATTATTACTTGTTAGATCTGTAAATGGTAAGAAAACTAATTTAGCATACTCAGGTTTTTTAATGTCGGCCATTCTGTAAAGTATCAATGAGTGCTTCTTACCACTCAATTTAAAATTTGCTGTTGCATATTTTATATACCGTTTCTTTTTACCACTCGATGTAGGAAAAATTACGGTATCCTTTTGATCGAATTTTTCAAGTGACGCTGTTACACGGTATTTTAGATCCGCTGGAAAATGATGTATCCCAGGAAATTCCTTTCTTTCAGATCTTGCTAAAGGTGTTGTAGTTGAGTCGAGATAAAATTTTACAAGCTTCTCTTGCTCTGTTTTAATATAGTTTATAACACTATCCTTTTTTACCTGACCAAAAGCTGTTATAGTAGTTACTAAAAATAAAAAGAGGTAGTTCGTTCTCACAGGAACAAATCTACCTCTTTTTTTAAGTTTTAAAAATCTATTCGTTTATCACTTATTCACTTGCACTCGAATGCCTTCACTATGACTTGTAAACTCAGGGGCATACATACACTGAATAGTTGTAACGCCATTACTGAAATCGCCATAATGATTCACAAATAACACGTATTCAAACACAAAGGTTCCTTTGTATAAATGCGGGAAGAAGAAATTAGTTGCTGCATCTTTAGTGCTTTCAAAATAGCCTAAACCATCTTGCCATTTATATTGACTAAAAACATTCACTGGTTCAAAACCACTGGCGCGCATATCTTTCATGTGAACATAATCCATATCACGATCTACTCGTAACTCAATGCGCACTTTTATTTTATCGCCCAACTTTAATTTGGTAGACGCAGTTATTGGTTCAATTACCGGACCTGAAGCAGTATTCTTTTGTAAAAATAATTGCTTCTTCAATTTCAAAGGTGTTTCGTGAGGCGTTATTTTATCTAGCTGTTCAAAATATTGCCAGTACACAGCACCATAACTTACACCTACATCTTTTTTGATCACTTTTACCTTACCCATAGAAGGCTTGATGTCTGATCCCGTCCATGTTTTTTTGAAGTAACCTGTCCCTGGTTCTACTTTAATACTTTGGTCTGTTTTTGGATCTAATTTGATATCGCCAACTTGAATTTCAACATTTGGTTCAGTGCTTAACCAATCTGTTCCTTTCAACAACATGGCATAAACCGCTTCGGTAGTTGCGCGTGTAGTTCCCCAGTGTTGCGTTTGCTTACTTTTCACTAACCAAGTTTTAAGATCATCCACCGCTTTGGTATCATTGTTTACCTCATCAAATGCTTCAATCATCAACGCTTGCATTTCAATTGGTGCTTCGTACCAATAGTATCCGTAATTTTCTTTCCAATACATTCCCATTTCCTCGCTATTGAGACTGTTCTCTTTTAACGACTTCAAAATATCCTTAGGCGTTTTTAGATCTTTATCCCTATGCAAAGTTAATGCCATCATACCTTGCATATACCTTGAGTTAGATAACCAATACATCTGCTCTTGCTTTTTATAATAAGCTGTAAATTCTTTGTTACGCTTTTCCAATTCAATTTGAGGAAAGAAACTGCGCATGTACAAATACTGTATAGCCATGTAAGTTAAATGGTTTTCTTTTAAATAGTCTTTGTTATGTTTCT
The DNA here is from genome assembly GCA_034439635.1 of Bacteroidota bacterium. GTDB lineage: Bacteria > Bacteroidota > Bacteroidia > B-17B0 > Aurantibacillaceae > Aurantibacillus. The sequence goes on from JAWXAS010000133.1 coordinate 2,107, forward strand.
TCATCCACTCATAATCCTCACGCATACGGTTATCGCAATATCTTACCGCTTGATATAGCATGCTCCATACTTCCGAATTTTCGTTTGCTTTAATAACACCCAATTTATCTAAGTGTCCAAAGCCACTACAAATGTGTTGCGTAACGTACCAATCATCGGGGCCACCTTCAAACCACCAAAAACCACCATTAGAAGTTTGCGCCTTTTTTAATTTTTTAAATGCGCGTGCTTGTTCATTGCTCATTGTATTTAGGTCAAACAATAAAGCCACGCGCTTTTTGTTTTCACTTTCACTTTTTGCTTGCAATACCCATGGTGTTTCTTCCAAAATCAAGGCTTTTAATTCCTGGTTTTTTTGCAAGTTTGACAAGAATGCATCCGGACTTTGCATTTTCCAAGAATCAAAAACCGCTTTTATTTTTGGCTTCGAATTCACAACATAACTTGCTAAACTATTTGCATAATACCTTGCAAATGTTTGCTCTGC
>JAWXAS010000134.1:0-7280 GCA_034439635.1 Bacteroidota bacterium
TAATGCTGCGCCCGGGATAGAGCGAAAAGCCTTGTTTAGGGCTTTGCTTAATGTTTGCGCAACGAGGAGGCTTCGCTTTTTCTGCGCAGATCCCGCAGTGCGACAAACATAGCAAAGGACAAACAAGCTTGAAGTGATAGCCCGATAAGGCGCCCAAATAATAAAAATACTTTTTGAGGTTCTACTAATTAGTGGCAGAAGATCTCGAGGCTTTTTAACACTTTATTTTTCAATTAAGCATCAAAAGGGCATGAAAATTGTACTTTAGGTGGTATTGTAATTTACCATGCAAGCAAAACTCTATATAAAAGCACTAATTGTTTTCGCAGTATCTTCATTTGGAGATTTAACGGCTCAAAACTGTAAACTTGATCTAACTCCTGTAACGCCAGATGTTCTTGTAAGTAATAAAGTAAAAGAAATCAAGGTTCACAAAACAGATGTTAGCGGAAATAAACTTAATTACCAACATTTTTATATTGATGAGAACGGGGGTTGTAATAAACAGTTGTTTTACATTGATCCTACAAAAAGCAATGATCCTGTTGTAAGCGAATGTATATTTGAAAAGAAAACGAATTGCAGTATTTTTTCAAAGCACATTAAAATGAATGGTGTCGACAAGAGTTTATTAAGGGATGAAGAATACTATGACGATAATGGTAAACTTATAAAGAAGATAACAGTAGAAGGAGATGAGATCATTCAAAAGACAATCCATACTTTTGATTCAAAAAATTCGGCGAATGAAGATAAACGCTTTTATAAGATCCATGTAAAGGAAAACGATACACTTACCAAAGTGATTAATACAAAAACCGCAAAGAAACATTTGTATTATTTGATTAATAAAACAGCCAGCGGTTACGACACCGAAAGAAGTGAAACTGTATTTGATACGCCTACTTCAGGTTCGGTAAAAGTTTATAGAAACGATAAGTTGGTTAATCAATACGAATTCGGAAAAGACAAAAAGCAAAAGAACTTGGATACGGAAGAAATAGCTTATGGTTTACCACATGCCGAAACAGCATTTAAAAAAGTGTACACCAACGATGATAAAATATTTGCGCCTGCAAAAGACATTGAAAACTGTAAATACATGGTAATGGTTAAACGAGGAACAAACGACGTAACAACTTCACTTGTGTACGATAAAAAAACGTTGCTCTTGTTAAAAGAAGTAAATTCTCAAAACGGTAAAAACATTGAAGGGAAAGAATACGAATACGTAAAATAATTTTACACTTTTCTTTTAGGATTATCATTTACAAAAGCCTTCCAACTTCCATAACTTTTTTTGGCTCCTGAGCCTCCTGGTTTATTTTGAAAGTGGTGACATACCGCAGCGCCCAAAGCATCTGTTGCATCTAAATATTGTTTTTCGGTATCAATATCCAGCATTTGTTTTAGCATGGCTGCCACTTGTTCTTTGCTGGCATTTCCGTTTCCGGTAATAGCCATTTTTATTTTTTTAGGAGAATATTCGGTAATAGGAATGTTTTTACTAAGTGCAGCGGCAATGGCCACGCCTTGAGCTCTTCCTAACTTAAGCATACTTTGTACATTCTTTCCAAAAAAGGGCGCTTCAATGGCCAATTCATCGGGCTTGTACTCTTCAATAATACCAATCATACGTTCAAATATCTTTTTTAAACGCAAAGCATGATCATCATATTTATCTAACTTAATAACACCAATGCTTAGCGGCTTTATTTTGTTATCCATAATATGTATCAAACCATATCCCATTAGAATGGTGCCGGGGTCAATACCCAATATTATCTTATCTTTGGTCAATTGTATCGCAATTTAGCAATAAGAGATCCTGAAAAACAATAAACTTATAGGCGTTTTTTTAAAACTTGTTATTGGTGTGGCCAGTTTTGCCATTATTTACTGGCGCATAAAAAAGGGACTTACTTCTGAGAACGTTGATATTCTTGTAGAAGCACTTACCAATAGTCCCGGATTGTTACTTATCGCTGCAAGCATACTTTTATTTCCGGTTAATTGGGGTATTGAAGGTTATAAGTGGATGCTGATCACATCGCAGATCCAAAAAATAAATTATTCAACCGCAACACGTTCGGTTTATGCCGGAATTTGCGTAGGTAATTTGGCGCCCGGTAGAGCAACTGAATTTTTAGCTAAGATCCATTTTTTTAAACCCGAGAATAGAATAAGTATCACCGTATTGCATTTTGTGAATGGAATGTTTCAATTATCCATTACCGTTTTGCTTGGTTTACTTGCTTTGTTATTGCGATCAAATACGTCGGTTGCAAATGACGAGTTACTAAAAACAATTTCTATTATCCTTTCGGCAGTAGTGATGTTAGGATTTGTTTTAGCTTTATTCAATACCAATAAATTAATGAACTGGCTATTTAAACGCTTCAGTAAAGATAGTTCAGTGGAAGCAGTTAATATCAGTTGGGGAAATGGTTTATTGTTAAAACTGTTCTTTTTTTCGTTTGTACGCTATTTTGTTTTTACTCTTCAATTTGTTTTGTTGATGCATGTATTTAAGGCTCAAGAAAATTACATGTATTTGTTTACGGGAATTTGTATTTATTTTTTATTTACTACCATCATCCCAATGTTTAGCATCATCGAAGCTGCTGTGCGAACAGCAATAGCATTGATTGTATTCTCAGATCTTGGCTTATCAAATGCATCTTTAGCCGTTGTAGCAATTTTACTTTGGTTAATCAATATTGTTTTTCCAAGTGTTGTCGGCTATATTATTTTATTGCGCGAGAATTTAAGTTTGTCTTCCTTTACATTTAAGAATAAAACAAAGTGATATATATTCTTGTTATATCTTTTTATTTTGTAATGCTCGCGTTAGTAGTGGTAGGTTTTGTTCTACATCCCAACAATATAATGCGTCAAAACGCTCAGCAAAAGGTTTCTGTTATTATTGCCGCCAGAAATGAGGAAGGAAAAATAAAACAATGCGTTGCTTCCATCATTGATCAAAATTTCCCAAAACAATTTTTAGAAATAATTATTGTGGATGATGCAAGTACGGATAACACATTTAACGAAGCTGCCGAACTATTAAGTCGATCAGGAATAGAGCATCGCATATTGCAAAATCAAGAACATCTAGGAAAAAAGAAAAGTTTAAAATTAGCCATCGAACAAAGTAATTCAGAAATAATTATTTGCCGTGATGCAGATACCTTTACAATTTCAAATAATTGGCTTTCGAGTATTGTAAATTATATGGGAATAACTAAAAGGGAATTTGTTATTTGTCCTATCGCCATAGATCATAAAAATGGAATGTTAAGTTCATTACAAGAAACCGAAATGGCCGTTCTTTCACTATTCACTATTTCATCGGCCTATTTTAATGTTCCGTTTTTAGCCAACGGTGCCAATTTAGCTTACACAAAAAAATTGTTTTATTCAGCTGGAGCATACCAGGATCACCTCCATATTGCTTCGGGGGATGATGTTTTTTTGCTGGAAAAAGTGAAGCAAATGGATCCAAATAAAATAGGGTATTTGAAAAATAAGGAGGCAATTGTATACACTTTTCCCGAAAAACAGCTTTCTTCTCTCATTCATCAAAAAATTCGATGGTCGTCTAAACTGTTTAAAAACGCAAACGTAATTAATTGGCTTTCAGCCATAATAATTGCCATTAGCAATTTTGTGTGGATCGGGGCCCTGATTTGTGTTACAATAAACTATCAAAATTTATCCTTAAGTCTAATTTTTATCCTTTCTAAGTTGCTAATTGACATTTTGTTAGTATTTTTAGCTTCCAGTTTTATAAAGGTTAAAACGGGGGCATTAAAAGTGGTTTTACTGGGGTTTATTTACCCATTTTATGCTTCGCTAATTACTGTTTTAACCGTTTTTGTAAAGCCTAAGTGGAAAAGTAACTAAGTGTTTTTTAAAAAGAGAAATAGCGAGCATAAATCTGAGTCTTTAAGTGCTGAAACTTGGCGACGATTTAAAAAGCAAAAGCTTTCCGTATTAGGACTTATAATAATTTTTTTTGCTTGTGTTATTTCAATTTTGGGTTATCTTATTACTCCCGATCCAAGTCCGTTTGCCAACAATCAAAAACCCGAATTGCATACAAAACCTCCCGGGTTTGTTGTGGATATGATGAAGGTTAAAAAGAATCAAGAGCCAGATAACACAGGTTGGTTTGAGACAATGATTTTTGGAAAGCAAGATGAGTACACTACAATTCCTATTTACGATTTTGATTATGATATTCACAACAGTGTGATCATTGAAGAATATACTGGTAGTAGACCAAACGCCGGAACAAAAATAAAATACGATCTGGTGGATGTTATTTACGCAGTTGATTCAAGGAAAGCATATTTGTTTGACACCTTAAAGAAAAGTGTTTCTTTTTATGAAATGGGAAATGCAAATAAGATCACAAAATCAGTAGATGATCTTCGAACAGAGTTTGAAACCCAAAACGTTGAAAAGAAAAAATATTATTTAGGAACCGATATCATTGGTCGCGATCTATTAAGTCGTTTAATGATTGGAACACGCATTAGTTTAAGTGTTGGTTTAGTTTCGGTTATCATCTCTTTATTCATCGGTATTTTTCTGGGAGCGGTTGCTGGTTATTATCGTGGAACAGTAGATTCTGTGATCATGTGGTTGATCAATGTTGTATGGAGTATTCCAACTTTACTATTGGTAATTGCAATAACTTTAGTATTAGGAAAGGGAATTGTACAAGTATTTATTGCGGTAGGTTTAACAATGTGGGTTGAGGTAGCGCGCGTGGTGCGCGGACAAATATTAAGTATTCGCGAAAAAGAGTTTGTTGACGCGGGTAGGGCATTAGGTTTTAGAAATATGCGAATCATCTCGCGCCACGTTCTATCAAATGTAATGGGTCCGGTGGTTGTAATGGCCGCTAGTAATTTTGCTGCTGCTATTTTAACAGAGGCAGGTTTAAGTTTTTTAGGAATTGGTGCGCAACCTCCAGTGCCATCATGGGGAGAAATGAGTAATGCGCATTATGGTTATATACTTTTAGGAAAAGCCTATTTGGCCATTGTGCCGGGTATAGCCACTGCTATTCTAGTATTATCTTTTATGCTTGTGGGTAATGGTTTACGCGATGCATTGGACACGCGTAATTTGGATGATAAGCCTTTATCGGCAACTTAAACTTTTTCCTTGTAAATTTTCTTAATGAATTCGCTGGCGAAAACAAAATCGTAAAGCTCTTGGTTGTTTGTCTTTAAGATCTCATCTTTAGTTCCTGTCCACCAATTTTGTCCTTTATAAATGAACATCACATTTTCTCCGATCTCCATCACACTATTCATATCATGAGTAATAATAACTGTAGTAATATTAAATTCTTGCGTGATGCTATGAATGAGTTCGTCAATAACAATAGATGTTTTAGGATCAAGGCCCGAGTTAGGCTCATCGCAAAATAAATAGTTAGGACTATTAGAAATGGCCCTTGCTAAGGCCGCTCTTTTTTTCATGCCACCACTTAGCTCCGATGGATAAAGCGCGTTCTTGTCAACCAACTTTACTTTCTCCAAACAAAAATTCACACGATCCACTTTTTCATTTTCAGTCATTTCGGTAAACATATCCAAAGGAAATCGCACATTTTGCTCTAAGGTCATCGAATCAAAAAGTGCACCACCTTGAAAAAGCATTCCAATTTCTTTTCGCACGCTTTGTTTTTCTTTTTCGGTAAGTGCTGTAAAATTACGTCCATCATAAAGTACCGCGCCTTCGTTAGGCTGATGCAATCCTACCATTACTTTAAGCAAAGTGGTTTTACCCGATCCGCTTTCGCCGATCACTAAATTAGTTTTGCCTTCATGAAATTTAAATGAAACGTTTTCTATAACATTTAGATCGCCAAAACTTTTGGATATGTTCTGTAGTTCGATCATACCAACATTATTTGAGTGATAATTAAGTTAGCGATCAAAATAAGGATGCTATTATACACAACAGATTTTGTACTGGCTTGTCCAACTTCTAAAGCACCACCCACTGTATAATAACCGTGATAAGCCGAAACAGACGTAATAATGAAAGCGAACATAACAGTTTTTGTAAGTGAATAATACACGTTAAACGGGATAAAGAAAGATTGGATCCCATAAATATATTCATACGACGTACAAGCACCCGAAGCCACACCCATAATATAACCACCAAATATTCCGAGGAACATGCTGATGATAATTAAAAAAGGATTGATAAACATAGCAGCAATTACTTTGGGTAGAATTAAATAACTGGCAGAATTAATGCCCATGATCTCGAGGGCGTCTATTTGTTCGCTAATACGCATGGTGCCAATTTCGGAGGCAATGTTCGACCCAACTTTTCCGGCTAAAATTAAACTAATAATGGTTGGAGAAAATTCAAGAACGATGGATTCGCGCGTGCCTAAACCTACGGCATATAAAGGAATAAAAGGACTTGTAAAATTATAAGCCGACTGAATGGTAATTACACCACCCATGAAAATAGAAATGATTGCAATGAGCCAAAGTGAGCCGGTGCCAAGACTGTTTATTTCGTAAATGATCTGCCGGAAATAAATAGAGAATTTTTCAGGTTTGCTAAAAACTCTTGCCATTAATAAAAAGTAACGACCCAAATGATAAAATAGTTTCATATTCAGAAAACGTGTTCTTTAATAAAGTATCTAAAATCACCTTTTAACATTATACACTTAACAAGTTTGAGTGGCTTCATTTCATCAAATCAAAATTACTAAATTTTTAGCGTATATTTGTATTCAATTTATGTCCAAAAAAACCCTCTATGTCCTTTGTGCAGCCTTGGTTTGCTGTGTTTTAGTGTTTGAGGGCTGTTCTTCTACAAAAAAGAACAAATGCGACTCTTGCCCAGGCTTTAGCAGAGGCCATTAGTCAATTTCCCTTATTTTGATTAAATTTGAGTATGCCCTCTTTGGCGCGAATAATCACATTTTCATTGGTGTTATCATTTTTGGTACCTATGCATAGCTGTAGGACAAACAAATGCAACAGCTGCACAGATATTTTGAAGTACAAGAAACGAAAGAAGATCCGCAAGTCGAGTAAGGGATCTATATAAATCATTAGAATTTTATTTTTTATTTGGGCGCCCCGCTCGCAGGAAACACGCCGGAAAACTCGCGGCCGGGCTGCTGCAGGCTCCGCTTCGGCTTTTTTTGTTTGGTGAAAAGCTAAACAAAAAAGAGCTACCTGCTTTGCAGGCAGGAACCTTTCGCATCCCTGTCGCGGTTGGTAAAA
>JAWXAS010000135.1:0-42815 GCA_034439635.1 Bacteroidota bacterium
CGCACCAACTTCTAAACTTGTTGTAGTTGATATTTTCAAATTACCGTATGTTGTTCCATTTGTCTGAACCGACTTTGTGCTTGAGCTATATACAACAGTACTATTTAAATGGAGATTAGAAAAGTTATATATCGTTTTATTATTTGCTATTGTAAGTGTACCACCGGCATCAACTGCTACAGGACTCTTTAAATTAGCAAAAGCCGGGGATGTTGGTATAATAACCGTTAGATTCATATTTGCCTCAACAGAGCAAGTAGAAGTGGGGGCCCCAAAATTTACAGTTAATGTTGCAGCAGACCTGTTTGTCCAGTGCCAAGTATTTCCCGTTCCAATAAAATTAGCAGGAGGGGTTCCAGTCCCATCCGTATTAATACCCCACTGAGCAGTCAGATTCTCATTTAAAGCATTACCCTTCAAATAATAATGCGTTTGTGCACTTACTTTATTTACTTGTAACAAACTTGCTGCTATAAAAGCCAAAAATAAAATCTTTTTCATAATACTACGATTTGTACAAGTAAATATACCCCAAAACCACCTCATTTCCAAACCAAAATTAACCGCTTGTAAGAAAATTATGCTTTTTGTATTAAATTATTCTTTCTTATCCGACAAAAGGTCCCTTTCCACTTATGAATTAATTGTTCCTATAGTCCTAAATTTCTTTAAATTTACCCTAATTACAATTATGAGGCTTCCTTTTCTTATTCTTATATTCTTTGTTGCTATTGGCTATTCGGGCTATTCACAAACTACAGGTATTATTAAGGGTTTTGTTTATGATAAAGCAAACGGAGAGGCTGTACCCTTTACAAATGTGTATTTAAAGGGTACCGTTTTAGGCGCTAATACGGATATAAACGGCTTTTTTACCATTACCCGAGTACCTCCCGGTACTTACAAATTGCTTGTTACCAGTTTTGATTACGACACCATTCAAGATGCCATTACCGTAAAAGCCGGAGATATTATCAGTAAAAAATATTTTGCTCTTAAAGGCGGAGTTAAACTGGATGAGGTGGAAGTTACAACCACCGCCCTCGAAAAATTAGAAAAAACAAATGTTGGTATTCAAAAAATAGATCCTATCGTTATTAATAAATTACCAAGCGTTGGTGAACCCGATCTTGCACAGTATTTACAAGTTATTCCGGGAGTTGTGTTTACGGGTGATCAGGGTGGGCAGCTATATATTAGAGGTGGTTTACCCGTGCAAAATAAAGTATTACTGGATGGTTTAATTGTGTACAATCCATTTCACTCGATCGGCCTTTTTTCGGTATTTGATAGTGAAACCATGAAGAATGCTGATGTGTATACGGCAGGTTTTGGCGCTCAGTATGGCGGTAGAACTTCTTCTATTATGGATGTTACTACCAAGGATGGAAATAAAAAACGCCATGCAGGAAAGATCTCCTTTTCTACTTTTGGTGCAAAATTAACTTTGGAAGGCCCTTTAAAAAAGCTAGATGAAGAAAAAGGATTAAGTGCATCATACCTATTCTCAGCTAAACATTCTTACTTACCACAAACCTCTCCTATACTTTACAGCTACGCCAATGATCAAGGTAAACTTCCTTTTTATTATACAGATCTTTACGGAAAATTCTCAGTTAATTCGGCCAACGGAAGCAAGTTTTCTCTGTTTGGTTTTAATTTTAGCGATAAAGTGAATTACTCCGATATCGCACAATTTGATTGGCAAAACACCGGTGTTGGAGCAAATTTTGTTTTAGTGCCGGCTTATAGCAATATTTTAGTTGAAGGAGTTTTTGCGTACTCTAATTACAATGTGAATTTTAAAAATCCAAGTAATGAAAGTGATGCAAAATCAAGCACCATTAGTGGCATAAATACCGGTTTCAATTTTTCTAAATTCATTGGTCGACAAGAATTACGCTTTGGATTTGAAGGTGTATTAACCAATGCAGCATTTAATATCACCAACCCCTATCTTGCACAAGTTGGCATTACACGTTCTACAATGGATGTTGGTACGTTTTTTAAATTTAAAGTGATAGATAAAAAGAAACGCTTAGTGTTTGAACCAGGCATTAGACTTCAATACTATGCTACGCTCAATTATTTTTCACCGGAGCCTCGCGCTTCTCTTAAATTTAACTTCACGCGAAAAATTAGGTTTAAAGCCGCTGCCGGTATTTACAGCCAAACTTTATTCAGCGCCAATAGCGACCGCGATGTTGTGAATCTTTTTTATGGATTCATTCTTGGGCCCGACAAAAACAATTTATCTAAAACATACCTTGATAAAAACGGAAAAACGCACGACGCGAACTCTTCCGTGCAACGCGCCAATCACCTTGTAGGTGGTTTTGAGTTTGATATTTTAAAATATTTTGAATTCAATATTGAGGTCTACCAAAAATTCTTTAATGAAGTGATCAATATAAATCGCGAAAAAGTATTTGATGATAATATACCCAATGCAACACGACCTGATGTACAAAAAAAGGAATTCATAGTTGAGCAAGGTCGCGCTCAAGGATTTGATGTGGCATTGAAGTTTGAGAGAAAACGTTTCTATTTTTGGGGCGTGTATTCATATGGCTTAAACAAACGTTGGTTCAGCAATCCTCAAACCGGCGAAATATTAGAATACGCTCCTAATTTTGACAGAAGACATAACATTAATTTAGTTACTTCATACACTTTAGGAAAAACAAAAAATTGGGAGATCAATGCGCGTTTTAATTATGGCTCTGGATTCCCTTTCACGCCAACTCAAGGCTTCCTTAATCAGATCAATTCTCAGGGTAATATCAATTATAATTTTAATACAGCCAACGGATTATTAGGATATGTTCCGGGAACAATTAATAGCGCCCGCCTACCCGACTTTGCCCGTTTTGATATTGGCGTAAAATATAAATACCATATTTCGCCAAAAACAACATTAGAAACAAATTTTGGTGCCACAAACATTTTTGATCGCCAAAATATATTTTATGTCGACCGATTTACATTTGCTCGCATCAATCAATTACCATTTATGCCGAGTTTAAATTTAAGTTTGCAGTTTTAATATTAAATCACCTAAATTTTAAAAACCAATATATCACCCCTAAAGGGGTTCTGGTTGGTTTAATGTTTTCGCCCCCTTCGGGGGCTACCAATATGTCGCTCCTTCGGAGCTAAGAAGCGATTATTTTTTTGTAATTGCAAATAACATTACTGATTTAAATAGTTCCATAGGGGCGGCCTATTGGTTTTAGCAAATCGCGGATGCGCGGTTCAATAAATTCGTTCCATTAGTGCTCAAATTTTTCTACCTTAGTTACCTTTAGAATCATATCATGGCAATTAAGATCTATACAAAAACTGGCGATAAAGGAGAGACTTCTCTTATTGGCGGAACTCGCGTTCCAAAACATCATATTAGAATAGAAGCTTACGGCACCGTTGATGAATTGAATTCATACATAGGGCTCGTTAGAGATCTAATAACCGAAAAACACGCACAATTTAAATTGTTGGTAGAAGTTCAAGACAGATTATTTACCATGGGTTCTATTTTAGCAGTAGATCCTGAAAAGAACCAGCCTGAGCGGCAGGCAGGCAAAATGAAATTACCTGAACTAAAAGAAACTGATATTGAGTTTCTCGAAAAAGCAATTGACGAAATGGATAAAGTATTACCTCCTATGAAACATTTTGTTTTACCGGGCGGACATCCCACTATTTCGCAAGTGCATATTGCACGATGTATTTGCAGAAGAGCCGAAAGAAATGTACTTCACTTAAACGAACTATTTCCTGTGAACGATCTTACATTTAAATATTTGAATCGCTTATCCGATTATCTTTTCACACTTTCACGCCAATTAGCATTGGATTATAAAACCATAGAAACTCCTTGGTTACCGCGACAATAAAATGCCTAGTTCAAACGAAATAGTAAACACCATGATGAATGGAGATCTGCTCAGTCAATGGTTGGGAATTTCTGTTTTAGAAATTGGCGAAGGAACTTGCAAGATACAATTGACGGTTAGAAAAGAAATGGTGAATGGTTTTGGAATTGCGCACGGCGGAATAACGTATTGTTTGTCGGACAGTGCTTTGGCATTTGCAAGTAATAGCAGAGGGTCACAAGCGGTATCCATAGAAACTAGCATATCACACACGGCTAAAGTTTGTGTTGGTGATGTTTTAACAGCCGAAGCAAAAGAGCAAAGCAGATCCAACAAAGTTGGCTTTTACGAAGTGATCGTAAAAAATCAAGAAAATAAAATTGTGAGTTTATTCAAAGGAACTGTTTTTATTACCGAAAAAAACTGGTGATCACTTACTAATAGCCATTAGCAATTGTATGGCTTGTGACTTAATATTCATTTTTACTTTTCGTATCAAACTTTTCTCTTTCTTTTTGTTTACTTCGTTGTACACCCACTTGATCGCATAACGATAATATTTTGTGGAATGCGTTCGTTTAAAATCAATATCCCTATCGGTGGTGTTCTCAAAATCAATTTTTGTAGTAATATTATTTTCTACTTCGTCATACAAAGAGGTTCCTTTAATTGGATAGGCAATAGTAATCGTATATTGATCAGGAGCGGAGGCTTGCAAATGCTTAATGGTTTGTTTTATATCATCTTTTGTTTCTCCGGGATAACCTAGCATTATAAAAGTTCCACTTTCAATTCCATTTTCCTTTGCGAGAATGATCATATCCCTTACTTTCTCTACCTCTACTCTTCTATCCATCAGATCAATTATTCGTTGTGATCCACTTTCGGCACCAATCCACACTCTAAAACATCCGCTTGCTTTTAATTGCTGAATCACTTCCAAATTCAATCTATCAGCTCGTGTAATTATTTCGTAAGGAATAATGGCGTCTTGTTTTTTAACTTCGTCAACAAACTCAGTTAACCATTTATGACTTATTGTAAAAACATCATCTACAAACCAAATTGCATCAGGGTTGTGATCTCTTTTCAATATTAAAAGCTCTTCCACTACTTTTTTTGGAGAGCGTCTTCTGTACGTGCCTCCATAAACCGCCCTGCTGCACCATTTGCAAGTGTAAGGGCAACCACGCATGGTGCTTACCGACATCATACTCTTTCCGTGATATTGTTTCCACACTTTCAAATAATTGCTCATGTCGATTTTATTCCGAGCAGGAAACGGTAATGAATTTATGTCTTTTATGAGTGCTCGTTCTTCATTCAACTTCAAACTTCCTTCGTGAATAAAAGCAGTTCCGTTAATATCAACTGGCAATTTGTTATGCATTTTATAATAGGCACAGATCTCCAATAGTGTTTGTTCTCCCTCACCTATCACTACCATATCGGCACCGCACTTCAAATATTCCTTACAGTAATGTTTTATTTCCGGTCCGCCCAAAACAACTTTAGTATCCCTTAATTCATCCTTAACAAATCGTACGATCTTAAGCACATTTAATTTGGTCATTAAATTTGTATAAATTGCAATGATAGAAGGCGGTGATGCCCTTAAACGCTCCTTCATTTTTTGAAAAGAAGAAAAGGTTGAATCATGCACTTCATTCTCAATTCCATTTTCATCCAAATAAGCTGAGATATATAATATTCCTAAAGGCACATAAGGTTTCATGATCTGTTGCTCCTTAAGATCTTCAATTAAAAAATATCCGTGCGTAAGTAAGATCATGTTCTTTTAAGATGAATAAGGTAATGATCGGCATAATTAGAAAGAAAACTCATGCTTTTTACAAAAGAGTCGAGTGTATTTAAAATTGTAAAATAAAATCTTCTCTTTTTCATTGAGGCCTCTAAATACGAAGGTGGGATAAAAAACCCGATTGGCATACATCTAACTTGGTTATAGTTTACTTCAAAAAGATCCCGGATCTCTTTTGGCGAATAATAATGAATGCGAAATTTCTTTCCATTTAATTCGGCCAAGGTGCCATTTATATCAACTCGCCTTCCCCGTCTCTGTTTATCATTTCTCCACCAAAAAATAAAACATTCCCATAAACATTTTCGGCCCATGATCACAAACACAAGATCTTTCTTCGCTATTACGTTCAAATCCTTTTCCAATTGCTGCAGCTCGGCAGGTGATAAACAATTCAATCCTCCAAAATTTGAGAATACTAGGTCAAACTCTCCCTTTACATTATTCGTTAATTCCTGAATAGAAGATCGTTCAAAAAAAGCATTGCTATTCTCTTTGTTCTTGTGTTTAGCAATACTCAACATTGCTTCCGAAACATCTGTACATGTTACACATTTAAAATGCTGTGATAAAAACAAAGCATCTTCTCCTGTTCCGCCATTTATTTCAAGAACTCCGGCATTACTATCTTTTATCTTTAACAAATACTGGTGCACAAGCTCCCGCTGAGCCTTACCAATAAGCGAATTGGTAAAATGATCGTCATACGTTTGAGCGTAAGTATCAAAAAATGCTTGCTGCACGTGGTTCGATTTTTTTAAGACTATTCAATACTTTTTTTCTCATTAACTTATGATACATTACAGAGCCTTTTTTCCTTAAATAACTCTTATGAAGTTCGTGTTCGTTACTTTTATTCAAATTTATGCGGTATGTATGATGTAAGAACTTATGCAAATACCTATAAAATTGAGGCGGATATGTATTCTTGAACATCAAATGCAGATCATCGCTTTCGGTCCAATTTGCCTTTGAAACTAATTGTTCTTTAACCTTCTCATAGAATATTGTTCCTGGTAGTGGATAAGAAACTGAAACGCCCAACTCATTTGGCAATAATTCATTTACCATTTCTACGGTTTGCTTTATGTCTTCTAATTGTTCGCCCAAATAGCCAAACTGAATAAATAATGCAGGCTTTATTTGATATTGTTTTAAAAGGTAAAACGCTTTTTTTATTTCCTCTACCTTAATACCCTTATCCATGGCGTCTAATATTTTTTGTGATCCGCTTTCTGCGCCCATCCACACTGTATCGCAGCCGCTTTCCGCTAGGCATTTCACACTATTCTCTTCTACTAAAAGATCAGCCCTACTTTGGATCTTATATCTGATCTTTAATCCTTCCAACTTTACCGCCTCCGAAAATTGCTTTAGCCAATTTGGTTTTAGTCCAAAAATATCATCAGCAAACCAAACGTGCGTAAAACCGAATTTATTTTTCCATTCCTTTATTTGCTTTACAATGGCGTGTGGACTATGCGAATTATATCTGTTGCCATAAATAGGCTTTGCGCACCAATTGCATTTATAGGGGCAACCACGCGTTGTTACAAAATTCAGAGAGAAGTAACCATGTGCATTCATCCACATGGCTTTGTAAGGTTCAATATTTAAAAGATCCCAAGCCGGAGGAGGTAAATGATCAAGATCTTTTAAAACTTCACGTTTAGATGTTTTAACTGCAGAGCCATTCTTTTTATAAGCAATTCCATTTATATTCTCAATGGAAGACGCATTTTTGAAAGCTTCACATAATTCAAATACGGTTTGCTCGGCTTCGCCAATAGCAATTGCATCGGCGTCATTGGCAATATATTTTTCAAAATGATCGGCTGCATCCGAACTTGAGGTGATTACAAAACATCCGTTTTGTTTAGCAAGAGCTTGCATTTTAAAACACGCCTCTCGCATATTTGTGAGGCACATTTTTGTAAGATAATTAAACCCATCATCATAGCTTACTACAATATCAGGTTTAAATTCTTGTAAAACGGGCAATATCTCATCAGCCGAAAATGAGAACATGGTATCATGCAATTTTACTTCATATCCCTTTTCGCGCAAAAAAGCCATAGCATACAATGTTCCTAAAGGAGGATAAGGCATGGCAGTTTTAAATTGCTTGCTATCAAAACGTAAAAAATAACTATGTGTGAAAAGTACTTTCATTAATTAAGTTTCACTTGTAAAATCTCTTCTAGTTCCTTCATTTTTTGCTCGTGGGCAACAAGCACCTTATGTTGATACCCCTTTTCATGTCGCTTAGCAGCGTTCTTCTTAGAGCGGAATTGGATCTCAAAATTCTTTCTATCCATACTTGCATAACGCTTATTCCATCTCGAAGCGGTTGCATCCATTAATCGGTTATCAAGCCAACTTCCTAATCTTCCCGGAAAACATTGCTCAACAAATCTTGCTAAAAAACTTTTGGGCATCTCGGCACAATTAATATTCGACTTTTCGGGTTTATTCATATACCATTTTTTATACCAAACATTTTTTTGAAGTAATTCAAGATACGACGAGTAGTTGAACGTTGGAATAAGATGAGATATCTCCGTAGCTACAAAAATATTCTCGTCTTGTATCCTAAGATCCGATTCGGATATAAAATAATTTAAACAATAATATTTCTTCTTGCTTTTTGGGAGCATTTTATAATAAATAATAAATAAACTTCTGCATAACCAAAGTCGATCGGCTTTTGTGATCACAAAAAAATCAACGTCACTTTCTTCGTTTGAATAATTTTTTGATAAACCTCCCGAAATACACAAACCTTTTACAAACGGGAGTTGAGCTGCCCTTTTGCTATACTCTAAAGCTGTTGGCATCATCTCAATAGCCATTTTATTTGCTCTTTCTCGCTTTTGAACAGAATCCACATCTGCCCATAGTGGCATATAAAAATGTTTTACTTGTTTTAAGTAACCCAAAGTGAGTAATTCGTTGAGCGATCGATTTACATCCTTTTCGGTTGTGAGCATATTGCAATTCTCGTAGATCTCCCGTTCTGTAATCGGATATTTGAATACATCAAAATAAAGCAAAGCTTGGAGAATAGCTTTGTGTAGTTCGCTTATACTTACTTTTTCGGTAGTACTTATCATACTTTACTTATATTAAGTTTATAAATATAATTATGCTCCCACTTTATCTTTCGTTGATCTGCCAGTTCTAATTGAATATTTGAATTTGCTGCCAATTTTGATATACGACCTATGTCGCAATTTTCTGCAAGGATCATATATACCTCGGTTCCTTTATGGCAAACTTTTTGCAGCTCGCCAAACAATTCATAAAAATATTCTCCGTTCTCGCCGCAATTCCAGGCATATTCACCTTCATTAGAAGGGGCCTTAAAAAAATACGGCGGATTTATTGCTATCACATCAAATTTTTGTTTTTGGAGGGATCCAAACAGATCACTTTGTATCACTTCAAAATCATCTTCAATATTAATAAAATTTAATCTGAAATTATCTTTGGTGTTTTGTACAGCTTGCCAACTTATATCCAGAGCTGTAACCCTTCCTCCCTTATTATATGCCATTAATGCCAATATTCCTGAGCCGCACCCCACATCCAAAAAAGTTTTGTTCTTAAGATCAAGTTGTGTAATGAATTCAGAAAAAAAAGTACTACTAAAAAAATAGGCCGGATGAAACACCCCCGTTTTTACATTCAAAGTTAACCCGTTAACTTTACTGGTTCTGTCCTTTTTTAAATACCATTTTAAAAAAGGTTTTAAAACATAATTCGCATATTTTCGTTGAAGAATATCTCTCATTTAAAATCCTTCTACTTCGGGTTGACGGTATTTCCAAAGCCTGTGAAACAAACTAATTTCCTTTGGCCATTTATATATTCCTGTTTTATATCGCCAAGTACTAACGTATTTTATTACTTTTCGTTTTACGCCATTTAAACGTATATCGGAATTTGTAGGATAATATCCATTCAGCACGATCTCAAAATTTTTGATCTTATCTATCATATACGGCTTTAACCATGGCGTTAAAGGATTTTTTCTTAGATCAAAATTTTCCCAAGCCGGACTGATCCAATCCTCCAATTTATCCGGAAATTTAAATCCTTGCGAAAGAACAGCCTCATACATTTCCGATCCTTCGGTGGGAACAGGACTATACGTATAAATGATTATCTCTGTTTTTGAATTTACTTCCTTTATCTTTTTAATAAAAGCAATATCTTCATCTATTTGCTTATTTACTTCTTGTTCGGTAGCAGCAGGAAGTCCTAATACAAATGAATACTCCGGAATAATATCAAATTTCTTTAAACGTTCGGCAAATCGCAAAATTTGTTCACCTGTTTGTGTTCCGCCCTTATCCATTTGCTTTAATACAGCATCATTTCCGGTTTCGGCTCCAAAAAATATCATCTTACAGCCGGCATCTCTTATTAATTGCAACGATTCATCTTTATATTTATCCATGGTATCAATACGTGCTTCGCCCCACCATATCATATTCTCTTTCTTGATCAGATTTGCAAACTCAACGGTTCTTTTTTCGGAAACAAAAAAATTATTGTCGTGAAACTCAATGGCATTTCCACCAAACGTTTCTTTGAGATACTTAATATCCTTGAAAACATTATCTGCCGATCTTCCTTTCCATCGCGCATTGTAAATAGGTACAACGGCACAAAATGAGCAAGTGAAAGGACAACCGAAACTACTATGATAAGCAATAGTTTTAGTGCCAAGGTATGTATTGCCCAGGTAATTTTTTAGCGGATAGAATTCATTTAATTTTTCATACGGAAAAGAAGGCAAAACATCCAGATCATAAATCGCATCTTTTGTGGTTCGTATAATATCATTATTCCTTTTGTAAATGATATTTGGAATATGATCGAATGTTTTTTTTGTTTGGAAAGCTTCAATGATCATCGGAAAACATTTATCGCCCATTCCATTTACGATCACATCCACATATCCAGAGTTTAAAACAGTGTTTGGATGATTAGAAGGGAAGTAGCCACCCCAAATGATTTTTACATTGGGATAAAGCTCGCGGATCTTTTTTGAAATAGGAATGGCTTGCTTTAATTGCGGACCCGGCATTACCGTACAAGCGAAAAAACCAAAACTTCCCTTTTCGAAACAGGCCTTTATTTTTTCTAAGGGATCATTTTCTAAGTTACCATCCACTATTACATACTCGTATTTATCATCTATACTAGCCGCAACTTGTAAAACCGAATTGGGAATACGAGGTTTATATTTCAATGCGCGTGGATTGAACAATATGATTCCTGACTTTGTCATTAAATTGAGTAATTTAGTTGGCCAAATGCTAATTGATCTCTCCTTAAATATACTTAAAAATTATGAGCCCAATTCTATTGTTGAAAAGCAAAAATCATCTCTAGAATATCTTCATTATCTGGATCCTAAACAAGAGTTGTTAGTTATCAGGTTCGGGATCAGATATTATGAAGAAAAAAACAAATATTACAACCTGATCACCTTTAAAAAAAGCATTCTAAACCTCTTTACGCTTTTCAAATTCCAACAACTTTTATTGGATAAAAAAGGCGTTATTGTTTGTCATGGTTTTGGAATGCCGATCCGTTTTATGGCGCTCAAATTGTTAGTAAAAAAACGCTTTAATATTTACGTTCAGCATCATGCCGGAGAACCTTTTCAGAATCCTTTAAAACTTTTATTACAACGAACCGCTTACAAAAACGCTAACGGATATTTTTTTACTTCAAAAGAAAATGCCGAAAAATTCGTTGAATCTAAGATCATAAAACACCAAAATAAGGTAACAGAAGTAATGGAAGGCTCTTGCTCATTTACGCTTCTAGATAAAAGAGTGTGTAGAAAACATCTAGGAATTAGTGATGAGCTGGTATTTATATGGGTAGGAAGATTGAATCAAAATAAAGATCCTTTCACAGTTTTAAACGCTTTTGAACGATTTGTTCAAATTCATAAAAACTCCTGTTTGTACATGATCTTTGGAACAGATGAATTAAAAAAAGAGATTGAATACTTTGTTAACACGAATGATCTTACACGAAACGTAAAACTCAATGGAAAAGTTGATCATCAGGAATTGGAAAAATGGTATAACGCCTCTGATATTTATTTATCAGGATCACACACAGAAGGAAGTGGTTATGCCCTATGCGAAGCTTTGGCATGCGGTTGCTATCCTGTTATTACCAATATTCCTTCTTTTAATTGGATGACTGGAAATGGAAAGGTGGGGAAACAATTTTCGCCAGGCAATTCTGATGAACTGTTAAGGACACTAAACGAGTTGGATATTTCTGCTATTGAAACAGAACGAGATAAAACAAGAAAACACTTTGACGAATTACTTTCGTTTGAGGCCATTGCTAAAACAATAAGCACAACTATAAACCAAAAATAGAAATGATCTTTTCGGTAGAATGTTTCATGGTATTGTAAATAACTCTTTCGTGTTTTAGCTCGCTATTTTTAAGCATTAACTCGATCTTCCTTCTCATTTCACTTACGTTTGCGGCAAGCTCAATATTCTTTACAAGATCTAAAGAAACCGAAATTCGTGTCACAACAAAACATCCACTGTACAAAACCTCCATAATTACTCCCGAACTTCCTTCATAAGTTGACGTATGCAACAAAATTTTACTTTTGCTCAAATACTTTAAAACCTCCTGATGAGGCATTGAACCCATGAGTTTTAAGTTTGACGCAAGCTTTCGTTTGTCAATTTTTTGTTGAAGCATTTCTTTTTCGAGCCCTTCTCCAATTATCATCGCATTAATAGAAGGGAACTCCTTTTTAAGCTCAGCTATCACATCAATAAAATGCGAATAATTTTTTAATGGGGTAAGAGACCCTACGCCAATGACATCTATTGGTCGGTGCTCCGTATTAAATTTAGGAAACAAATTTTCGGTAATGCCATTTTCTATCACATGTTCTGCTCTTATGCCATAATTATTTTCAAATTCTTTTTGAAGAAGATCACTAATGGCGATGATTTGTTGTGGTTTTGGGTGAATATTTTTTACATGTTTATTCCCCATTCGTGCATCCTGACCATGCATCCAACAAAAATGTGGTGTTTTAAATTCCTTCATTAATTCCTGCCCTATCAATGCACAATCCGACATCCAAATGCTTAAAATGCCCTGCACATCACCTCTCTTACAAAGTTCATTTAAATGTTTCCTTGCTTTTTTTCTAAGATACCATGCATGAATTCCTCTTTTATTTTTTCCACCAAACGAATAACATTCTACTCCATTCCACATATACTTTCCTTCTTTAAAAGGATAATGCAATGCAAATACTTTGATGAGAAGTTCAGGACGTAATTGTTTTAATTGAATAACAAATTGTTGAAGAGCTGGTATACAGGCTGTATCGGCTTCATTGGCCGCAAAGCCGGGACTTAAAATTATGAGGGTTTTATGCTTCATTAGATACAAAGGTGTTCAATTCGTTTCAAAAAACAAACTACTTGGTAGTCAAGTGATTATTTATTATAATTTTGCATTAAACCTTTAGATCTTTAGAAGGTCTAAACTTAAAACAACGTTATGAAACTACGATCCATATTTAGGGCAATATTAATGCTTAGCTTGATTGCACTGAGCTCAAAAGTTGCTGCACAAAAAAAAGGCAATCATCACCACCCTCATAAACATCGCCACGCTAAAAAAGCAGTGGTTATTAAGCGCAGTGCATATCGCCCCGCTAAAGTGGTGGTATTTCATCCGGTATGGCGACCCAAATATGCATATAACCGCAGATGGGTGTTTTTTCCGAAATACAATTTGTATTGGGATAATTGGCGCAACCATTATGTGTTTTTAAGTGGTCCGGTTTGGGTATCGCAAGCAGCAGCTCCTCCAATAGTAGTTAACGTAAACTTGGAGAACGAAAAAAGCAAGGAACTAAAAGAAGAGGAGGATGATACAGATGATATCTATAAAGACAACAATGCTCATAAAGAAACCGACAAATAATAATATTTATTCGATAACGTAATACGTAAGATTCATGTTTGCTAACTGCGGTGTAGTAAGCGATGCTCCTGATTTGTTTACTATCCTTACAGCAAAGTAAGTGTTGGACACTGCTTTTAAGTAATAGGTTACTAATTCGTTGCCCAAACCTGATATTACCACAGTGGGTGCAGCGGCATAACTTTTGTTGAAGGATACATTAAATTCAAATGACTCGCCATTAACAACTCCGGTAGCGCTGGTATTGATATTAATAATTCCTTTTACATCGGTGCAACCGTTTTTAACGTAAGAGAGAATACTCCATCCTGCCGAGTTGGTAACTGTAACAACGCCAACAGTTAAATTGGCGGTAGAGCGAATATGGCCGTTATCAATATGCAAAGCAACTGTAGATGAAGTTCCAGATTGTGCCCTAATAGCAGACCCGGTTGTATTAGAAATTCCAAACACCCCACTTCCAGGCCCAAATGTTTCTCCACTTACACCGGCTGAATTAATATTGGTGGAGTTTGATTGCCCACGAACACCATGGCCACTTCCCGCATTTTCACCAAAAACACCTGCAGCCAAATTTGAACTTGAAGATGTTTTACCTCTAACTCCATGAGCAGATGAAGACGGAGAAGCAAAAGTAATTTCGCCTAAAACTCCTGCATTTCCACTATTATTTATACCGTAAACCCCTGCAGAAACACTGGAATTACCTGCTCCAAACACAGCAGGCCCTCCCGCTAATGAGCCCTGCCATCCGTAAACACCCGAACCAGTTCCAAAATTAGAACCCTGCACTCCTGCCGCAACAACACTCAATGCATTTGTTTCGCCGTATACCCCATTTGCTCCTGAGCTAGTTGATGCCATATTATTTAAACCAAAAACACCCGGACCTGAACCCATGTTTTGGCCACGAACACCCGCAACTGTTGCACTGATTGAAACAGCAGTTCCATAAACTCCATTTCCTGAACCACTATTTTGTGCAGATACAGCTGCATTTCCTACAATTGAAGAAGAAGTGAGCGCGAGCAAGCCATTACCATTTTGAGCATACGCACCAATTGCATTGTTAGTAGAAGCTAAGTTTGTTCTAACCTCAAGTTTTGCCACAGGAACAGAAGTTCCAATACCAACATTATCTGAAGGTGTTACTAAAAATACATTCCCAATAGTGTTGTTCCATGGGCCATTTGGTACTGCTGTAGCTGTATTACCTGCAGCATTGATCTGATAAATATTTCCGCCAATTGGTGTGATTGTCACATTTGCGCTTCCAACATAATCACGAACATTTAAATTGAACGTATTTGTTCCTGAACTTGTAACAGTAACATTTGATGATGCAGTTAGATTTCCGCCAGGTGAAGAGTTTCCCGATTTTTCGGCATACAATGCATAAGGCACACTTAAAAGTCGTTGATTGCTTATTTCCGGTCCGTAATTAGTTCCGCCGGCCGCATCAATTGCAACTCCTAACCAATAACTATTATTACCCCAACTAATGTTATTTAAAGCGCCAGGATTATTACTTCCTATTCTTACTTCAAATATTCCAAACTGATTTGTGTTTACAGAATGCTGCTCAGTAAGCGTAGGCGTTCCGTTGGCACCACCAACATGTATAGTTACACTCACTCCAATAGGTCCAACAATTGGATCTCCGTTGGCATACCTTGCAACACCTTGATAATTGATGAGGCTCGGAGCTTGCGACAGAACCGTTAAACTGAACAAAAATAGAGCTATAGAATATAATTTTTTCATTTTTAATACTTTGCTTTAGTAAATATAAACCATTTTAGTCATTCTCTAAAATCATAATAATAGTTACCTTTGTTGAATGTGTTTGGCCGAAAAGTCCGTTTCATCGTTATAATTGTTTTGAAAACAGTCATTTATACGAGTAAATTCCTTGATTTTCAAAACTCCGTAGGCCTCGAAACTGAACTTTTCCATCCAAACACCGAATTTTCGTACTAATATTAATTTAAACAGCCTTTTATGCAACAAGCTTATATAATTAACGGAATAAGAACAGCCGTAGGAAACTTTGGCGGAACCCTTGCAGCAGTGCGAACCGACGATTTGGCCGCCTTTGTTTTAAAGGAGCTAATGGAACGCAACAAAAATGTTAATTTTAGTGAGGTTGGCGATGTTATTTTTGGCTGCGCTAATCAAGCCGGTGAAGATAATCGCAATGTTGCGCGCATGGCATCGTTACTTGCAGGTTTACCAATAACTGTTCCGGGTGTAACAGTTAATCGTTTGTGTGCTTCAGGATTAAGTGCAACAATAGATGCTGCAAGAGCCATTCAGGTTGGCGACGAACATTTGATGATTTCAGGCGGTGTAGAAAATATGACGCGTGGCCCCTTGGTTATGAGCAAAGCATCGGGAGCATACGGAAGAGATCAACAATTATTTGATAGCAGTTTTGGATGGCGATTTATTAATCCAAAAATGAAAGAACTATTTGGAGTTGATGCCATGGGAGAAACGGCTGAGAATGTTGCCGAAAAATATAAGATCTCAAAAGCTGACCAAGATAAATTTGCACTTTGGAGCCAACAAAAAGCAGCAAAAGCACAAAGCGAAGGACGGTTTTCAAAAGAAATTGCAAGCATAAGCATTCCACAAAAAAAAGGCGATGCCATTCAATTTTCGAATGACGAATTTATCAAACCAAAAACAACTTTAGAAGGTTTAGCAGGATTAAAACCTTCCTTTAAAAAAGACGGAAGTGTTACTGCAGGAAATGCAAGTGGTTTGAACGATGGTGCAGCTGCATTACTTATTGCAAGTGAACAAGGAATAAAAACAAATAACTTAAAGCCTTTAGCACGAATTGTTTCGAGTGCAGTAGTTGGAGTTGAGCCGCGCATTATGGGAATTGGGCCTGTGGAAGCAGCCAACAGAGCATTAAAACGTGCAGGACTTACATTTAAAGATATTGACCTTATAGAATTGAACGAAGCATTTGCAGCCCAATCATTAGCATGCACGCGCGCATGGGGATTAGCAGATAACGATGAGCGAATCAATCCAAACGGTGGAGCAATTGCCATTGGCCATCCTTTAGGAATGACAGGCGCACGGATTTTATTATCGGCTGCATTACAGTTACATGAAACAAATAAAAAATACGCACTCGTAGCCATGTGCATCGGTGTTGGGCAGGGGTATGCTGTTGTAATTGAAAAAGCGTAACATGAAGAAGTTGCATTTTTTAATGGCTTTATTAACACTTCTTTTTTTTAATTCATTCTTTTCTCAAAATAAAATCAAAACTCTGTCCTCAGACATTTCCAAGCTCTCTAAAGAAATTAAGTACAATGGCAAGTTAAAAGAAATTGTGAGTTGGACTGAACCATCGGGAGAATACATTGCAATAATTAGCAAAAGTGAAGAATCAAAAAAGATCAATGCAGATGCTGAAATGGAAGAAAAAACCAAACAAGTGTTTGCTGTATGCTACTTAATAAAAAAAGATAGCGTTATTCAAAAATGGAAGGTTTTTGATCAGCTAACTAACTGTCCTTTTGATATTACAGTTACGTTCATACAAAACTCCTTTCAGGTAACCGATCTTAACAATGATGGTGTTGGCGAAGTATGGATGCTGTACAAACTGGTATGTAGAAGTGATGTGAGCCCATCTGACATGAAGTTAATTATGTACCAGGGTCAACAAAAATTTGCTATGCGAGGAAAGAACAAAGTAAAGATGAGTGAAGCAGAGTACTTTGGTGGTGACTATAAATTTGACAAAGCATTTAACGAAGGGTCCAAAGTATATCGAGATCTTGCCTTAAAACTCTGGAACAAAAACATAACTGAAAATTGGGAGAACTAATATCTCCTAATTTTAACCTCCCTATTTCCACTCCGGTAATCTTCCATAAGTAGCAGGCATTTTTAATGTCTCTGCCTTTGTTTCTATTTGTTCGGTAAGAGTTTTTAATTCTTTTATTTTAGCGTAATGCGTTCCAAATAAAGATTTCAATTCAACAAACTTTGCTTCCATGTCGCCCGTGCTTCCATAAGTTTGCGCCCAAGTGTTACTAACCATTTGCTCCATATCACCAACAAATCCAGGCGAAGTTTCAAACTCACGACTTGCTAAACTGCCATCCCCATTTAACTTCATCTCCAACTCTACTTGTAATTTTTCGAAATTAGAAATGTCTTTCTTTAAAGCTAAAACATTACTATTAGATTGATTCAAACCTGCTTTTAAATATTTGATTCTGTTCTTTAAATGACTAAGGTAATCGCTCGATCCTAAAACCACACGCCTGAATTCGGCTATCTCTTTATTTAAAGCGCTTTGCTTCTGTTGATCTTTTGTCGATAAAGCATAATTGTTTAGCGACTTAATATTGAAAACCATTTTATCTGTAACATTTTCGGGTTTATCATTTACAACTTTTACTATTTGAGCAACATGTTTTCCCGGAACTGCCATGGCACCTTTATCAGCTTCGTAATATGGGTTGTCAACGTCGGGCGTATTAAAATTAATCGGTGATGTTAATTCATATCGGCCGTCCCAAATTACTTGCTGCATTCCTTTATTAAGATCAACTTTTATTTTTCTTACTTCATTATTTTGCTCATCGCTTATCACTAAAAAAACCAAAGGCGCTTGCTCATTATCTTCTAATCGTAAACTATCTGCACTTGGGTAATAAACAGGCAAATTCTTTTTTATTTTTTCCTTTTCAGCTTCTTTACGTTTGTCTTTAATAGATTTATACTCCTCATTCAAATAAAAATTAAACACGGTTCCCACAGGAGGATTTTTTGCGCAATAAAATGCTTCACCTTGAAATGATTTTCCTTTATGACCCCAAGGTTGCGATTCTACAAATACCAATCCATCACTTATTGGGAAGATATTACTCTTCTTTAATTCTTCCTCTTTAATAGTTTGCAGTAACGAATAATTATCTATAACATAAAATCCTCTACCAAATGTTGCTACCACAAGATCATTCGCATCCTTTTGTATGGCAATATCTCGAATGGAAATACTTGCAGGCATACCACCTGTAAATTTCACCCACGATTTTCCTCCATTTAATGTAAAGAAAAATCCAAACTCGGTTCCGCAAAATAATAAATTAGGGTTCTTGTGATCTTCGGCAATACAATACACCGATCCCTTTTCAGGCAAATTAGAAGAAATGCTTGTCCATGTTTTTCCTTTATCTGTACTCTTCAATAAATAAGGTTTAAAATCGCCCTGACGTAAATTATTAAATGCAGCATAAACTGTATTTTCGTTGTGCTGCGAGGCCACAATATATTGTACAAAAGTTCCAATAGTGTACCCTGCTAATTTTAATTCAGGAACTCCTGCAAACTTATCTACTTTGGTCCAGCTTGTGCCACCATTCTCTGTAATTTGGATCAATCCATCATCAGTTCCGGCATACATTAGATTTTCGTTCTTTGGCGATTCACACAACGACACTATATTTCCAAATAATGAAGTAGATTGATTTTTTGCCACAGCATCCATACTCCACACTTTACCCATAACCGGTAATTTATTTCTATCAATTCCACGCGTAAGATCGGGGCTAATGGCTTTCCAAGAGTCTCCGCGATCATTACTTCTAAAAATCTTATTTGCTGCAAAGTAAATTCGTTTGTGATCAAAACTACTGATCAACAATGGCGAATCCCAATTCCATCTAAAGCCCGGCTCTCCTTGCTTTTCGCTTGGTTTAATTGAAACCTGCTCACCGGTTTTTCTATCGAAACGAATTAAACCACCATATTGCCATTCGCTATAAACAATATTAGGATCTACAGGATCCACTCTACTTTGAAAACCATCTCCACCAACAGTTACAAACCAATCGGCATTTGTAATTCCTGTTGCACTAATGTTGCGAGATGGTCCACCTAACGTATTATTATCTTGCGTTCCACCATACACATTGTAAAATGGTTTGCTGTTATCTACACAAACTCTGTAAAATTGTGTGATAGGCAAATTCGATTTAAAGTTCCAGGATTTTGCTCCGTCAAATGTTTCGTATAATCCTCCATCGCATCCCATTAAAATATGATCGGTGTTATCGGCAAACACATGTATGGCATGATTGTCAACGTGCTTATATCTTTCTCCAAGTTGTCCAAAACTTTTTCCGCCGTTTGTTGAAACCATAGCATACGTATCCATCGAATAAATTTTCTTATCGTCGTTTGGATCTACACTTATTTCTTGGTAATAATTTCCGGCAGTGCTCCAATCGCTTTGTTTACTCCAGCTTGCACCTCTATCATCGCTTTTATAAAACCCCTTTCCTTCGCTTGCTTCAACAATTGCGTAAATAAGATCAGAACTTTTTTTAGACATAGCCATTGAAATTCTTCCCATATCATTTGCAGGCAATCCATTAGTTAATTTATTCCAAGTAGCGCCTCCATCTGTACTTTTGTAAATGGCACTTTCTGGACCTCCACTCACATAGGTCCATTCATGTCTTCTTCGTTGATGCGCTGTTGCGTAAATAACATTTGAATTTAGTGGATCGATATGTACCTCATTGAATCCGGTGTTTTCATTTATCGCAAGTACATTCTTCCATGTTTTTCCTCCATCGGTAGTTTTATAAATTCCTCTATCGCCACCTGCATTCCAAAGCGGACCATAAGCCGCCACATAAACTATATCCGAATTTTTTGGATCGATGGCCACCATACCAATATGTTCAGACTTGCCAAGGCCAACATTTTTAAATGATTTTCCTCCGTCCTCACTTTTATAAATTCCATCGCCATACGCTACACTTCGTTGATTATTATTTTCGCCACTACCAACCCAAACAATATTTGGATTTTGCTCATCAATTGCCAAACATCCAATTGAATACACCGATGCGTTATCAAAAATCGGCTCAAAGCTTGTTCCTGCATTTACCGTTTTAAAAACACCTCCGCAAGCGCTTGCTATATACCAAACATTTTTATTATGAGGGTGAACTTTAATATCTATTATACGACCGGAAGTTACGGCAGGACCAATATTTCTCCATTTCAAAACCGAAAAGGTAGATTCGTTCTCAATAGGTTTTTTTTCTACTGCCGGTTTCTTATCATCGCCCGATTTTTGAGCCAATACGTTTATTGAAATAAGCAATAGTGCTGCACTAAAAATAAATGATCTTTTCATGGAATAATTTTTGATGAACAAAACTAAGATTAAATACCAATAAAGCAAAACCACTTAGTGTAGTTTATTTACCTTTAATACTCCCACAATTCATAATCGAGCACAGTGTTTTCCATTCGGTAGGTTGGTGATTGCTTTCCTTCGGATAAACGATACACTTCTTCGGCAACATAATGCTGCAATTCAGAAAGACTCACTTTTTTGTCGTAATTCTTATCTGCTTTGTAATTGGAGATCCCTTCTATCAAACAATGCGTAAATAATCCATTATTCCATTTCTCGCCTTCAAAAGCCGCTTCTGTTCCTCCGGCTGATGAAATAATTGTAGCTCCTGAATTTTGCCTCAAATCAGAAAATATTGCTTTCGACATTTCTAAAGCGGTAGATTGAGCAAAGGTTGAGTAAATAGTTTTTGCGGCACGAGTGGTATCTTTGTTAGAATTTTCCTCATCCGAATTGTAAATTGTTTCTTCATCTACCTCACCACTAAAACACGCATCAATAAACATAAGCTTACGAATTGGCTTCATGCCTTTAAATAATTTCTCGAAAGATTTATAGGCCACAGAATTTATTTTCGGGTCGGTAAAATCTGTATAATACGTTGGAAAATAATAACTCAAGTCGTCATCCAAATAACCGTGTCCTGCAAAAAACACCATCACTACATCATTTATGCTTGCCTTTGAAAAGAAACCTTCCAAGGTACTCATAGAATCAACGGAAAAAGATTGATTGAACATCTTTTTGATCTCCACTTTTCCGAATGCCTTAGAATTTACCATGGTTTTGGACATGTCCGAGGCATCCTTTACAGCATATGAAAGATCGTACTTGTTGTTCTTAAATTTCTCGCTAGCGATTACTACCAAATACAAATTCGGTTTTACAATCGTTGTATTGTTATAAAACCGTGTCGTACGAGGACTTTCATAACCCTCTAAATCTTTTAAAATAAATTCATATCGGTTAATGCCCGATGAAGTTTCGATTACCAAAGTTTTATCGAATTTATTCCTTTGATCATCGCTTATCTTTTCGCTATAAACAAGCGTTCCGTTATTGTAAACTTCTAAGGCCGATAGTTTAGCTTTACCTTTACTTGCGCTAATACTGAATTTCACAAAATTGGGTTTGTCATCCTCCATTTGCAAAGAAAGTATGGTTGGAAAACTTTCAAAATTCAAATTCTCATCCGACTTTATATCCAACAATTTCATTCGTTTTAAAAAGGCCGTTTCGTAAGCTTTAATGAGCACAGTATCTTTACAACCAAATGCTTTAAGCACTTTATGTGGTTGATTTAATTTTGCATCAAATTGTTCAAAGCTAAATATCTCCGATTGATACTTAAAACGAATGTTCTTTATAAATTCCTTTGAGCCCAAATAATGCAGATCGGAGCTTACCAAAAAATACTGGTCATCATTGGCATTTACTAATTGACCAATGATTTTTCTCGTTTTTAGATCCACAAATGTGGCCAATGGATTTTGATAGGTTGTAATTATCAAGCGATCTAAGCTTTCGTTAAAAAATAATTTTGGCATCGGAATTTTAAGTTCGCCAATGTCCATTATCATATCACCTGTTTCATTAAATATCTTTAAACTATTTCCCAAATAATTATCCATGGCAAAATATTTCCCGGTTTCGCTTGTATGATGATTGGTAATGATCTCTTTAGATTGCGTTAATGTTTTTGTTGAAATGACCTTAGCCGTTTCAATGTCATATAAAGTATACAGTGCTTCTTTTAAAGAATCATTGTAGTGTTGAATATCATATTTCACATACCAAATACCGATCGATCTTCCATTATCTCTCATCACAAAATCATATGGGTAATATGTTTCGGCATAATGATTAACTATGACTTTTTTTTTCATATCAATTCTGATAACAGCGTTTATGTCCATTTCTACTTCGTTACCTCCAAAAACTTTTTTTGTTTTTACAAGGCCCGTGGTAAATACATTTTTTTCATCGGGACTAATGATCACACGTACATTTAGATTCCAGGCAGCATTCTCATATTCAACAGCTTTTGTTTTTCGATTCACGATCTTGTACTTTCCCGATTCGGGTACAAAAACCAAATTATTGGTAAAATTCACCATTTGATATTGTGGCAAGGCTGCCAACGAATACATGCCTGAATACTTTTCTTCGGCAAGTGTTTTTAAATTAATTATGTACAAGTTTGTATTATCACAATAATAAAACTCGTTGTTTAAAAAACCCGAAGTGGTGGCATATCCTGTTTTTTTAATAAGCTTGGTAAATTTTCTCTTTTTGATATTAAAGATGCTTAGTTTGAGTTGCTTAAAACTATTACCGGAGTTTACTACCAATTCAGAATCGTTTAAAAAGTAAAAATTATAGATCATTGAAGAATCCTTTACGTTTTGATCCTTTAATTCGCAATACTTAGTAAAATTGTTCATGTCCCACACCACGGCACTTCGGTTACTATTCATAATGAGCCAACGGTTATTCGGGCTCATTTTTGCATTGGAGATAAGGGTTGTTTGCGAAATTTTTTCTGAAATCAACTTCATACTCGTTGGTTCCATCACTCTTAATGAACGAGCCGTTGTAAAACCATTAACGATCATCCGATTGCCACGTTTTGAAGTTCTTAAATTATAAGTATAACCACCTTTATGTATTTTACATTTTTTTGTTTTAAGATCAATGGTCTTTATTTCTTTGCTTGTTGCATAAATAAGCGTACCATTTGCTGGGTTATAATCTATATCCGAAACCGATTCGTCGTTTGAAAAATTAATAGTATCAGGCACGCTAAGGGCTGGCCGCTTATTCATTTCATCAAAATATTTTTTATCAGTTCCCCATTCCGGATCGTATTTTATTTTAGGAACTCGTACTTCATGCACAACTTTACCATTGTCTAAATTCATTACAAAATATTTATCCGTGGTAAAGCACATTAATAATGAATCGTGCAAGCGTAATTTTAAAGGTGTTCCGGTTTTTGTTAGAACATTGGTAACAGAAGCCAGATCATTAAGCGGCTGTTTTACAATGGAAGCAGTTGACCCGGATATCAACGCCAATACAGCAGTATTTCTGCCATCAAAAGAAGCGCCGTGCATGATATAATCGCCACTTTTAAATGCATGGCTACTCAATACTTTTTTGTTTTGAAAATCGTACAATAAGGTAAATGATGCTATGCTAATATATAATTGCCCAGGTTGATCGGTAAAAAATGAAGCAGAGAACTGCATACTCTTATACCATTCGCCATTTGGCAGATCCTTTAATAATTGTTCCGACATTACTTTTGTTACCAACTCCAACTTTTGATCCTTAAAAGAATAAACGTACAATTCATTATTAAGTGTAAAAGAAATAAATTTCCCGTCCTTACTTACCGAAAGATTTCTGGCGTTGGATGTTAAGTCAATCTCATCTATGATCTCAGCTGTTTCGGTATTAAAAACGGCGAGCGAATTAGCGCACACCACAAAATATTTTTCATCGGGTAAAAACTGAACGAATTCGTAATAACTAAAACCAACTTCTTTAGGAAGCATGATCTTGATATCCTTTAGTTGAGCAAAAGCTAAGGAATGAAGGATAACAAAAGATAAAAGTATGCTAGATCTTCTCATCAAATACAGGCTTAAAGGTAAGAAATTCTTTGTTCTTTTATTTTTAGGCATGCCTAAATAAATGTTTAGGCTTGTTTAATTAATAATACCTTTGTACCGTCATCATGAGCAAGTCGTTAGAAGAGGTAAATGCCTCCGTAAATACATCGGGTAAAGGTAAATGGCGAGGGTTTCTTGCCTTCTTGGGCCCTGCTTACATGATAAGCGTTGGATACATGGATCCGGGCAACTGGGCCACCGATATTGCAGGCGGAAGTCAGTTTGGTTATAGCCTCATTTGGGTATTGATCATGAGCAACTTGATCGCGCTTTTATTGCAAAGCCATTGTACCCGGCTTGGCATTGTTGCCGGAAAAGACCTTGCACAAGCAAGTCGCGAAAGTTTTCCTGCTTTTGTAAATCTCTTTTTATACGTATTAGCAGAAATAGCCATTGCTGCCTGCGACCTTGCCGAAGTAATTGGCATGGCCATTGGTATTCATTTACTTTTTCCTAATGTTTCCATTTTAGCGGGAGTTTGCATCACCGTACTTGATAGTTTTTTATTACTCTTTCTTTTAAATAAAGGTATTCGAAAACTCGAGGCATTCATCATTTCGTTAGTGGTGCTTATTGGAATTTCATTTTTAATTCAATTACTCATTGCACAACCTTCTCTTAAACAAATAGCAGGTGGTTTGATACCCGGTATCGAAAACCAAGATGCTTTATACATTGCCATAGGAATTATTGGCGCAACGGTTATGCCGCACAATCTTTACTTACATAGTTCGCTAGTTCAAACCCGAAAATTTAGAAGAGATAAAGTTGGTATAAAAAAAGCGTTGCGTTTTAATTTAATTGATAGTGCCGTAGCGCTCAATCTCGCTTTATTTGTTAACGCGGCCATTTTAATTTTAGCGGCGGCATCTTTTTTTAATAATGGCATAAACAATGTAACCGAAATTCAAGATGCGCACAGATTACTGGAGCCAATGCTTGGAAGTTCATTGGCGCCCATTCTTTTTGCTGTGGCATTAATTGCAGCCGGGCAAAGTTCAACCATCACCGGCACTTTAGCAGGGCAAGTTGTAATGGAAGGTTATTTGAATTTGCGTTTGCAGCCTTGGATAAGACGATTGATCACTCGATTGATCGCTATTATTCCTGCGTTTCTTACCATCTTTTTTTTAGGCGAACAAAGCACCGGAAAATTATTGATATTAAGTCAGGTTATATTAAGTATGCAATTAGGTTTTGCTGTTATTCCTTTAATACATTTTGTAAGTGATAAAACAAAAATGGGCGAATTTGCGATCCCACTTTGGCAACGCATCGCATCATGGGTATCTGCCGCAGTGATCATTTCCTTAAATATAAAATTAGTGTATGGTTTTTTATCAGAATGGGTAAGCGAATCAAAGAGTCCTCTTATGATAAGCTTCACCATAGTTCCGATCTGTGTGTTTTGTTTCATCATGTTGTTATATATCACCGTTGTTCCGCTTTTTACTAAAAAACATCACCAGAAACACAATCATTTTCATGGAGGTATTGCACCGTTGCAGCTTAATAAAGATGAGCACTACACCAAAATAGCCATTACCGTTGATTTTAGCGGTAGCGATTCTAAAGCCATCAACAAAGCCATTGCTATGGGCGGTACACAAACAGAGTATGTTTTATTACATGTTTTAGAAAGTACAAATGCGGTAGTTTATGGCGAAGAAGCTTTTGACATGGAACGCGAGCAGGACTTTCAATATCTTAAAAAATATGCCGATCAATTAAAAGAACAAGGCTATAATTGCGAAATGGCCCTTGGGTTTGGAAATCCTAAAACCGAGATCCCTAATTTGGTGAATTCACACAAATGCGATCTACTGGTAATGGGTACTCATGGCCATAAAACCTTTAAAGACATTCTTTTGGGCGCCACAATTGATAGCGTTAGGCATAATGTTAACATTCCGCTGCTACTTGTTTAACCCCTTCCTAGCCAAATACGGGTATACCTATCAAAGGATTTACTATATTTGTTACTCAAATTAAACCTATTATTATGAAGATAAAATTACTTTCATTTTTTGTGATCGTTATGGGCGTTACAAATGCTCAGAATTTAACCTTAACTAAAGCCGGTTACGAACCTGTAGTTGGTGATGCAAAAGGTTCGTATCCTTTGGATACAACTTTTTATTCCACAGGTTTACCTAGTAACATCACAGGAACCGCAGTTACGTGGGATTTTAGTAACCTTATATTAAATCCAACCGTAACTTTGGTAAGTTCTGATTACGTAGCTCCGTCCACCACTACTGTTACTCCGCCTGCCGGTGCAACAATTGCCGAAGACCAAAATGGTTCTTATACGTTCTACAAATCGGTTTCAACGCCATCAACACAGTTTGAATTGCAATCGATAAAATTTGGCACCGTAGCTTTAACTTTTACAAATACAGCTATTATGGCTAGGTGGCCTATTGCTTATGGATACAGTCTAACGGATCCAGTTGGTGGAAGCGTTCAGTTTTCTGTAAGTGCGAATTTTAACGGAAGCATTACAACAACTGCAGATGGTATGGGTACTTTATTAATGCCCCAAAGCAATACATTTAGTAATGTGTTGCGTGTTAAGAGTGTTCAGTCGATGGCTATCACAGTTGGCTTTATTCCTGTTGGTAACGTTAAGCAAACCATTTTTCAATATTACCATTCTTCATCAAAATTCCCGATACTTTCGGTAACCAGTAATGCTACCACTTTAGGCACTCAAACTACAGAGGTTACTACAGCAAGCGGAAACGCTAGCTTCCTTGCTATTGGTGTGAAAGAAAATAATTTGAACGCTTTAAACTTCAAGGTTTTCCCAAATCCAACGTCAAATGCCGTAAATATTGAGCTGCCAAACAATAAAATTGCCGAATCGATCACTTTGATCAATTCAATAGGCCAAGTACTAAAAACAAAAAATAACTCCAACATTATGAATGTGTCGGAGATACCAAATGGTGTTTACTACCTCGAAGTGCGATCAGGAGATCATTCTTCACGAAAACCAGTGGTTATAAATCACTAAAAATAAAACCCCGAGAATATACCTCGGGGTTTTTTTTATAGAGATTGAATCGTAAATTTGTCATCCAATGTTTAAAAACAAAAAGTGGATATTTTTCCTCATTATTCTTTTCCCATCCGTGTTTTGGGTGCTACTAGAAACAAGTACCATTAATTCAAATAAACTTCCGTTTTACGGCCCAAAGCAAGCAACAAACGGTGATACAATTTATTACTCCGTACAAAGTGCCTTTGAAAAAACGACTGGCAAGGAGCCGTTTGATATTGACACCATTAATTACCCCGCATTTGTTGTGATGTTTATTAAAGACAAATACTGCGACGATGCATTTCGCATAAGTGGTTTTTGGGAATACGTGAATTACAAAAAAGATAAGATAGCAAACATCCCTTTTATTTTAGTGTGCGAAAAACAAAATGATTCTTCTGCTACTGAAAAAAGCATAAGAGCTATGGCAAAAAAAACAGATAATATATTTTTTGCCGGCTTGAACAAAAACTTATTCGATAGCGTCAACAAAACTTATTTCGTTGACAAGCCTTACTATGTTGATTATAGTTGTTTTGTTTTAGTAGATAAAAAGAGACATATCCGCGGTTATTATGATGGTCGTTATGTTGCCGAAGTAAAACGTATGTTAGGAGAGTATCAACACCTACTCATTAAAGAACAAAAACAGATATTGATAGATGAGAACAAGATCGAACAAAACAATTAGCGCTATTTTAGCTTCGCTATTTTTACTTGCCTGCCAGCCAGTGGCTGAAGAAAAAAAATTTCTGCTTCCCATTATTGGCGAAAAACATTTAAGCAATACGGATACTATTTACCACAGCGTTGGGAATTTTACGCTCACTAACCAATATGGCGAACCCGTTTCAGAACAAACTGTAAAAAATAAAATTTATGTAGCCGATTTCTTTTTTGCAACGTGCCAAAGCATTTGTCCGCAAATGAGTAAAAACATGGTCGACGTACAAAAGGCTTTCGAAAAAGACGATGATATTCTGATCTTATCGCATACCGTAAATCCGTTGCACGATACAGTGGATGTTTTAAATAAATACGGCATCGCTTACAATGCCAAAAAAGGAAAATGGCATTTTTTAACCGGCGATAAAAAAATCATTTATGCTCTGGCCATGAAAGATTATCTGGTAAACGCTTTGGAAGATGATGGAACTGAAGAGGGCTTTATTCATAGCGAATTCTTTTTGCTAATAGATAAACAAACCCGCATCCGTGGTGTGTATGATGGAACTGATAAAGTGCAGGTGAATAAACTAATAGCCGATATAAAGCTATTAAAGACTGAGAAGTAGTCTCCTAACTCGCTCTTATTCAGCTAAATTTCCTACTTTTAAAAGAAATGTGACTTTACCTTACCTTCTGCATTATGACAGTAAATAGGTTATAAATGTTGCTAACAACAGGAATCATAGAAACCGGATATTTTCATATTGAACGAACCGATATCAAAGCAGAGGAAGTAGAAATTAGCCTAGCTCAAAAAGACCCAAAAGCCTTTGAACCACTTTACTTAAGATATTTTGAACGGATCTCGCACTATGTTTATCACCGTGTAGAAAGCAAAGAGATCGCTTTTGATCTCACCGCCAATACGTTTTACAATGCACTAAGTAAATTATCAAGCTACAAATCCAAAGGCTTACCCTTTTCGGCTTGGTTGTATCGCATTGCATTTAACGAGGTACAGCAACATTACCGTGGCACAAAAACGCAAGGGGTATTAAACACTAATAACAAAGGCGTTTCGGAGATCATGGATAGTTTACCAGAAAACTCTTATCCCATAAATGATGAACAATTATTTGAAGCCATTGAGCAATTAAAGGAGCAAGAAATTGAATTGATCAATATGCGTTTTTTTGAGAACCGTTCGTTCAAAGAAATTGCCGACATATTAACTATAGGCGAAAGCGCCTGTAAAATGAAATTGTACCGCATCCTCGAAAAAATTAAAAACTCATTTACTGATAAATAGATCATTTTAAAAAAAATTACACATGAAACGTTTTAAGATCATAAAAAACCGCGAAGCTTTGTCGTCTCAAGAGATCAACAAGCAAATGGATTTTGGAAAATTCATTACCGCACATACACCCGTCAATTCTTTTTTATCGGCCAAAATCTGGTTGCTTGGTGGCGCAGGAGCTATAACTGTTGCTGCTATAGCTTTTGCGGTGATGACGATGACTAATGGAGAAGATCCCAAAAAATTGTCGAAAGAAAGCACCCGCGCGTTTGTGGCACCGCCACTTCCTAAAATGACCATTGAGCCGAATACTAATACTATTAGTGGGAATGCAGACACGGTGATCAATTACGCCAGCGGCGCAAAAGTTTTTATTCCAGCTAATTCATTTGTGGATAAGGATAATAAACCGGTTACAGGACCTTATACCATTCATTTTCGTGAGTTTCGCGATCAGTTTGATCAATTGCTGAGTGGAATTCCAATGGAATATGATTCGGCTGGAACTAAATATCAATTTGAATCGGCGGGCATGTTTGAAATAGATGGCACAAAAGATGGCGAGAAAATTTTTATTGCCGAAGGAAAAGAGATCGCCGTAGATATGCCAAGCACCGATTTGAATAATAAATTTAATGTGTATTATTTG
This sequence comes from Bacteroidota bacterium, assembly GCA_034439635.1. Classification (GTDB taxonomy): domain Bacteria; phylum Bacteroidota; class Bacteroidia; order B-17B0; family Aurantibacillaceae; genus Aurantibacillus. The sequence continues at coordinate 30,232 of JAWXAS010000135.1, forward strand.
GATACGGTTGCAAAGAATTGGAGCTATGATAAAAATAATAGTTTAAATAGTAGAACACTCATTGCCGGAATTGATTCGTTATTACATCAAAAATATCATACGGGAGTAAAATCGATCGTAGTGCCAAAAGAAGCAGATCCAAATTTAGATAACCTTGTTATTGATTTCAATAAAGATGAATTTCCTGAGCTGGCTATTTTTAAAGGCATAAAGTTTGAGTTCATTGATCGCAAAACCAAAGCAAGCGAAGGTGTAAATAATACCTGGGAAGATGTGAGCGTGAGTAGAAAAGAAAAAGGACGTTATTTGGTGGAATTTACAAAGGGAGATGTATCAAAGAGTTTTATTACAGTGCCCGTACTGGAAAAAGCAGAACTCGAAAAAACATTTGCGGAGTATGATCATATTCGAATCAGACGCATGGCCAAATTAAAAAACATCTCCGATTCAATTACCAATTTGAGGGGTAAATATGAAAAAGAACATGAGCTAAGTAAAAATGCCAATGAAGCAATCACAAAAATGGTGAGCGAAGGAAAATTCCTAAGCGCCTTGAACGATTATGTGGATCTGGAAAGCGTTAAATTATTAACTCGATCGGGAACCATTACACGAACAGCACTGATAAGAAGATTTGGGATCTATAATTTTGATGCCATGGCTAGTTTAAGCACTCTTTGGGAAGACGTGATAAAGAGAGAAGTAAAAAAGACCATTGTAGCGCACTATTATTTTGGCAATAAACGCATTGAATCAGAAATTGATAATGCATATCTCATTAAAAGAGATTTTAACGGGATATTTAAATTAGATTGGAAAGAGATCTTTGATTTTCCCGTGACGTCAGGATCAAATGCAGACATCTTGATTGTTGTAACTAAAAACAAACAATTCTATTATATAAAGGATGAGGAATTTAAAGCAATTGATTTTAATGCAAAGGATATTGCCTTCAATTTGAAAGGAGCGCCTGTTACCGTTAAAACTCCTGGAGCACTGAGAGAATTCCTTGAACTATAATTTTGATCACGCATGAGATTTTGGATCATTGGTTTTATTCTCTTCTGCAACTGTTCAGTTTTTGGCCAGAGCGGTAAAACCTATGTGTATAAAGTAAAAGCCCCTCCAATTAAATGCGAGATCATTTGTAAAGAAGAATTCTTTTTGTTGGAAAAAGATAGTTACGTAAAAGTTAATTACAACAAAGACGATCCAAAGCCTGAGGTAACTGTGTTAGGCGCAAGAATACTTTCGGAAAAAGACGGACTTTATAAATTACGAATGTTGAATATTGGCACCGTTGTTTTTAGTGTGTTTAGAAAGATCAACGACAAACAAAAACTGATAGCCGTGATGGAAAAGGACATCAAGCCACCTCTTCTTTATTTTTGTGGCGTTGCACTCGATTCATCTTCCAAGGTTTTAAAACTTGGAAAATGTCATTTATGGGCCTATTCCGAACATTACAAAACAAAACTTCCCATCAATAAATTTTCGATGTTATTTTATGAGGATGCCATTATTACAAAACTTAATCGGACACCAAAAGCAGATACTTTAAAAGCAGACACCTGCAAATTGAGCAAACCCATGCTTCATCATTTACAAAAATTTCAGCCAAATTATAACCGTATGTTATTTTATAACGTTGTTTGCTATTTACCCGATGGCAGCAAACGTGTATTAGAGCCTTTTGAATTGTTTGGCTATATAGATACCCTTGCCAATAGCAGACGAACTATTTTTACCATACGGAAGAAGAAAAAAGAGGGGCCATAAAAATTACCTTTAGTAATCAGAGGATTAAGAGGATTTAACGCGATAATATTTTTGCTATTCCCCCACAATTATCTATTTTTGCCTTCCGGTTTACAAATTATTTCCGCTCCTATAGCTCAGCCGGTTAGAGCATCAGACTCATAATCTGAGGGTCCCTGGTTCGAGCCCAGGTGGGAGCACAAAAGAAACAAAACAAAAAAGCCCCGACATTTATCGTCGGGGCTTTTTTTATAGTGCTAATATTTGCTTAGCGTGTTCCTTTGTATCCACATCGGTAATAATGTGTTTAATGATGCCATCGGCACCAATCACAAATGTGGTGCGCACAATTCCATCATAAATTCTTCCGGCCAATTGTTTAGTTCCCCAAACATCAAAGGCCTTAATGATATCCATGTTTATATCAGCTATCAGCGGAAATGGCAAACTATGCTTATTCACGAATTTTAAATGCGATTCTTGGTTATCGGCACTAACACCAACAACTACGTAATTGTTGGCTCCTAAAAAATAATGTTCGTCACGCAAACTGCAAGCTTCTGCAGTGCATCCTGGCGTATCATCCTTTGGATAAAAATAAAGTATAATGTTTCTACCACCCAATAAATACGAACTTACTGTGTTTCCATTTTGATCTATCCCTTCAAAAAACGGAGCTCTCTCTCCTACTTGTAAGTGCGTTTTATATGTTTTGAATTTTGGCTCTGCCTTAACTGAAGTTTTTGCCGGCGATTTTTTTACAGGTGCCTTAGTTACTTTTTTGGCAACTTTTCTACCTGTTTTCTTTACAGACTTTTTTGTAGGCTTTTTTATTGGCTTCTTAATTATTATTTTTTTCTTGGCTTTAGCTGGTTTTGAAGCAGGCTTCTTAGCCGCCTTTTTTACCGGCTTTTTTGCTGCTTTTTTTAACGGCTTCCCGCCTTTTCGTTTGGCGGGTTTTGAGGGTTTTTTTGCCATGGCCTTGCAATTTTACTTTAATATTAGTGGAAACTTTTTGTTTAAAAAAATTCTGTTCAAAATATTTACAAAATTCCTTCAATTTACATGTAACACACTGAGGGTTACGAGCTAAGCAAGTATACCGTCCGTGTAAAATTAACCAGTGATGGGCTATGGCAATGAGTTCTTCGGGTATGTTCTTAACTAATTGTTGCTCAGTGCTCAAGGGGGTTTTTGCGCCAACAGTTAAACCCAAGCGTGCGCTAACCCTAAATACGTGCGTATCTACAGCCATCGCGGGTTTATCATACACAACCGAAGCTATTACATTGGCGGTTTTTCTTCCAACACCCGGCATTTTTTGTAATTCATCAATGCTACTCGGCACTATTCCACCAAAATCATTCAACAGCATTTTTGCCATCCCCACAAGGTGTTTTGCTTTGTTATTAGGATAACTAATGCTTCTTACATAAGTAAATACGTCATCGCTATTGCTATTAGCCAATGTTTCGGCATTTGGAAAAGCATCAAATAAAGCAGGTGTAACCATGTTTACCCTTTTATCGGTACATTGCGCCGAAAGAATAACGGCCACCAATAATTGATAAGGATCGGAATATTTTAGTTCCGTTTCGGCAATTAGAACGTTATTCTTAAAATAATTGAGCACTTTTTCATATCGTTCCTGTTTATTCATTTCAAAAGTAAAAGTATATAAATGTATCTGTTTTTAAGCAATTTATTAATTTTACAGCAATGCACCATCGCTTAAAATATCTTTCTTTTCTTGCTTTCATGGTTTTGGTAAGCTGCGCTGATCCTTCTAAAGAAGATAACAAGCAAAACAAACCCATTGATGAAGTGGCTTTGAAAAAACAATTTGAAAAAGCCAATCAAGCTTTAGTTCAAAAAGAAAATGATGAAATGGATCAGTTTGCACGATCGCATCAAATGAATTTTGTTAGAACCAAAAGTGGGATACGCTATTATGTTTATCAGCCCTCGGTAAAAGGAGATAGCATAAAAGAAAACATGGAAATTACCATGAGCTTTAAGGTATCTCTTATGGACGGTACAGAAGTTTACAACTCGCAACAAAGCGGAAAAAAAACATTTAAAGTTGGTCACGAAAATATTGAAAGCGGAATTCACAAAGGGGTGCAATATTTAAAACGTGGCGATAAAGCACTTTTACTTGTTCCATCCCATTTGGCACATGGGTTACTGGGCGATTATAAAAAGATCCCACCGCAAATGCCAATTGTTTACGATATACAAATAGATCAATAATGAAGAGTAGAATTTTCATTGGAACTTTTATTCTTTTACTTTTTTCGTGTGGACGAAAGAACGAACGCTATACCAAACACGAAAAAGGATTTTATTATCATTTACTTGCATTTAATTCGGATGTAAAAAAAGATAATACACATTTCATCGCGCTTCTAGACCTTAACTACTCTACACAAAATGATTCCGTTTTTTGGAACAGCAAAAGCGATTACGACGACAAATATTTTATGAATATTGATCCCGATAAAACAGGAAATTGCATTGAGGCCTACTTACAAATGGCTAATGAAGGCGACAGTGCTTGCCTGCTTATTCCAAAAGAAACTTTTTTTAAACAACAATTTTCAAGCGTGCGAATTCCTGCCTTTGCAAAAACCGATTCGGTAGTAAAAGTTTACCTTAAAATAAAAACCATTTTTAATGCGTCAAGAGTTGATTCTTTAATTACAGAATGGGCTTTAAATGAACCCAAATTGATAAAAAATTACCTTAAAAAGAATAATAATTCAGCGTACTATAAAGATTCGTTGAATGTGTACTGGCTGGCCGGAAAACCAGATCTTTCGGCATTGAATCAACTTAAAAATAAGACGATTTCTATGTCCTATAAAGGGTACCTTTTAAATGGCAAACAATTTGACGAATCGCCCGTTAATTGGCAGGTAAATACCTCTACCCCCGACCAAATGCTAAAGGGGTTAAATTATGTGATAAAATTTTTAAATACAGGACAAAATACCAAAATTATATTACCTTCGTACCTTGCATTTGGCGAACTTGGCGCCGGAAATATCATACCGCCATACACGCCTTTGCTTTACGAAATAAATATTAATAATATAGTCAATTAAAAATGGTAGCAAAGTTCCTCTTACCCATCACAGCAGTTGTAATGTTAGCCTCTTGTGGCGGCAATTCTCAATTTGATGGTTTTACCCGTGCCGAAGAAACGGGCATTCATTATAAGTTTTTTAAACACAACGAAGACGCCAAAAAAATTGAACTGGGTGGCGGAATTAAATTCAGTTGGACCTTTAGTGTTTGGCCAAAAGATTCTATCATCATGGAATCCAAACAGGCTACTCCAGACGGATCGCGTTATGCCTCTTTTGGAATCACTCCGGCTTCCTTCAAAGGAAGTTTTGAAGATGGTTTATTAATGATGCATGAAGGCGACAGTGCAGCTTTTATTATTTCTGCTGATTCCTTCTTCTTAAAAACAATGCGCGGAAACGAATTGCCTCCAGGAGTTAAACCTGGCGACTTTTTAAAAGGTGTATTTGCTATCAAAGAGGTTAAAACAAAAACCGAGCTTGAAAAGAATAATTCCGAACAAAAAGCTGAATATGAAAAGAAAATGAAGGAAGCTATGGCAAATGAATCGGTTGCTCGCGACAAATTTTTAGCTGATAATAAGATCACAGTTAAACCAACCGAAAGTGGTTTAATATATGTTGAAATTAAAAAAGGTAAAGGTGAAAAACCAAAACCTACCGATGTTGTAAAAGTGCATTATCACGGAACGTTTTTAGATGGAACTGTTTTCGACAGCTCTGTTGAACGCAAAGAACCAATTGAATTTCCTTTAAATCAAGTTATACAGGGTTGGACAGAAGGCCTAGGAATGATGTCGAGAGGTGGAAAAGCAAAATTGATCATTCCTTCGACTATTGCATATGGCCCTCAAGGAAGACAGGGTGCTATACCTCCGTTTTCAACACTTGTTTTTGAACTAGAGTTGATTGACTTTAAAGCAGCTCCTACTGAGCAGATGCAAATGCCTCAGCAACAGGCTCCAGGCCAAGAACACGAGCATCACGAAGGTGACGGTCATAAGCACTAAAAAATTGGCAAGATTTTTGTAAATTTTATTAGAAATTACAGCAATATGAAAAAAATAATAATGATCATTGCAGCATTTAGCTTCTTAAGTTTAGGAACTTTTGCGCAAAAAAAACAAAAAATAAAGATAAGTAAAATGGACCAGGAATTTCTTAGCAAGCAGCCCGATGGCATTTATGCAAAAATTGAAACAAGTAAGGGAACTATTGTTACCGTGCTTGAACATATCAAAATGCCTTTAACCGTTGCCAACTATGTTGGTTTGGCAGAAGGTACAATTACTAATACAGCAAGACCTTTGGGAACTCCGTATTATGATGGTTTAATATTTCATAGAGTTATTCCAAGTTTTATGATCCAAGGTGGTTGTCCAACAAAAAACGGAACCGGAAGTCCCGGATACACATTTGTTGACGAGATGGATGCAGGTAGCGATCTTGCAAAAACAGGTTATGTAAGAGGAACGCTTGCTATGGCAAATGCAGGACCAAATACTAACGGTAGCCAATTTTTTATCATGCATAATAATGGTTCATTGCCACCAAGCTACACTATCTTCGGACATGTGGTAAGTGGAATTGAAGTTGTTGATTCGATAGCTGCTACTCCGCGCAACCCAGGTGATAAACCACTTACCGATGTTACTATAAATAAAGTAACCATCTTACGCAAAGGTAAAGAAGCTGAAGCTTTTGATGCTGCTATAATATTTACATCTGAGCAAGCTAATTTCGAAAAAAAGAAAACCGAAAAATTAACGAATCAAAAAGCGGAAGATGAAAAAGCGCTAGTAGAATTAACAAGAGGTTTTCAAAAAACAGCAAGTGGTTTATATTACAAGATCGAAGCTATAGGTGCAGGTGCTAGCCCAACAGCAACAAATACCGTTAAAGTACATTACGAAGGAAAATTTATGGATGGTAAGATCTTTGATAGTTCACTTCAACGTGGTCAACCCATTGAATTTGGTTTGAACCAAGTGATAGCAGGTTGGACAGAAGGTGTACAGCTTATTAAACCAGGTGGAAAAATAAAATTAGTTATTCCTCCGGCTTTAGGATATGGCGAAAAAGGATATCCGGGAGCAATTCCTCCAAATGCTTGGTTGCAATTCTATGTAGAATTAATAGACTTCAAGTAAAATTTTTAATTTGAAAAAAACCGACTCTTGAAAATTCAGAGTCGGTTTTTTTATTTTTTCTCACTTCGTATCCCGCGTGAGGGATGCACAGGGTTTAGCTCTTTTTTGCCTCGCCTTTTCGGCGGGACAAAAAAAGCCGCAGCGAAGCGGAGCCCGGAGCAGACCGACCCCGAGCTTCCAAAAAGTTTAATTTTATAGAGCGAGGGGTCACGCCCAAATAATAAATAAAGCAATTGTTGTAATTCCTTCTACAAAAACTCTACTCCGCCAATTCTTTGGGGTAACACAAATAATATTTTGTAACCGTTTGACTCAACTTTTGCAAATTTAACTGATCGCTTGCTTCTGCTACATCCTTTAAACTGCCATCGCCCATTAAAATATTGATGTGGAATTTGCTATCCAAGTAAGCGCTATTATTTACACTATCGGCATAAACAAAATACGAACATTCCTTTCTGCTAACGTTGTATTTTTTCATCCCTCTTTCTATCATTTTATTTTTGTGAGCGGTAAGAATAGGTGTGTTTTGCAATTCTGTTCTAAATAATTGTCGATCGATAAGTTTATTACAAAGTAAATTCAAAATTCTATCATCGCTTTCGGTCCATCCTTTTATACTTGCCGAAATGTCGGTATCATCCAAACGTGCAAATGCGTTTAACACCTCAGGATCATTCACAAAATCTTTTTTTGAATAATCGTTTTGCAAGAACTTTTTAAACGTTGGCGTTGCAAACAGATCTTTCCCTTGAGCACTTAACTCTTTTGCACGCTTTAAAATATTTACCAATAGTGTTTCGGCGCTTAATACGGTTTTATGTAAATACACTTGCCAGTACATTAACCTTCGGGCGATCAAAAATTTCTCAATGCTATAAATGCCTTTTACTTCTACCACCAAATTATTATTAACCACATCCAGCATTTTTATGATGCGATCGCTACTAATAACACCTTCGCTAACTCCGGTAAAAAAACTATCACGTTTCAAATAATCTAAGCGATCCATATCCAATTGAGAACTTACTAATTGATGCAGAAATCTTTTTTTGTAAGCATCCTTAAAGATCTTAATGGCTAAGGTTAATTTTCCTTTGAACTCTTTGTTAAGGGTCTCCATCAATAAACTACTAATATCTTCGTGGCTCACTCCTCTTACAATGCTATGTTCGAGGGCATGCGAAAACGGGCCATGACCAATATCATGCAGTAAAATAGCGCATAAAGTTGCCTGTTCTTCTTCTTCGGTAATTACAACTCCTTTTTGTTTTAATGTAAGTAAAGCCTCGTTCATCAGATGCATAGCACCAATAGCATGATGAAAACGGGTATGTAAAGCTCCGGGATAAACTAAATTGGTTAAACCTAATTGCTTTATTCGTCGTAAGCGTTGGAAATATTTATGATTGATAAGGTCGTAGATCAGATCACTTGGTATACTAACAAAACCATAGATAGGATCGTTGATTATTTTACGTTTGTTTTTGGTCATTTAAAACTAAATTCTGTTAAGTGCTATAATTAATATAAATTTAATACGTTATTTGTAATATAACTAATTAGTGTTTGGCCGAAAAGTTCATCCAAACACCAGATTTTTGCACAAACATTAATTATGGACAAAATTACTATTCTTTGGGCTGACGATGAAATCGATCTTTTAAAACCACATATTCTTTTTTTAAACGGAAAAGGATACGATGTTGTAACGGCTTGCAGTGGCGATGAGGCGCTTGATCTTGTAAAAGAGAAGAACAACCTTAGCGCGGTATTGCTAGATGAGAACATGCCCGGTTTATCAGGTCTTGAAACTCTTGTAAAGATAAAACAAATTCATCCGAATCTTCCGGTGATCATGATCACTAAAAGTGAAGAAGAGCATATTATGGATGATGCCATAGGAGGCAAAATTGCCGATTACCTTATAAAACCTGTAAACCCAAATCAAATACTACTTTCACTTAAAAAAGCCTTGGATAACAAACGTTTGGTTTCCGAAAAAACTAATACCGAATACCGCAAAGAGTTTGGGCAGATCGGAATTACCCTTAGCGATAAGCTATCTTGGAAAGAATGGACAGAAGTTTACAAAAAACTGATCTTTTGGGAATTGGAATTAGATAAAGTACAAGATAAAAGTATGTACGACGTATTGGTGATGCAAAAATCGGATGCCAATACCCAGTTCTTTAAATTTGTTGAGAGAAATTATTTCAGCTGGTTAAATGGTGCAGATAAAAATCCACCAGTGATGAGTCATACGCTCATCAAAAATAAATTTGTAAAAGAATTGGAATCATCTGATAAAGTGTTTTTGATCTTGATAGATAATTTACGCTTTGATCAATGGAAGATTATTCAACCAATTATTGAAGATTATTACAAGGTAGATGATGAAGATGTATTTTGCAGTATTTTGCCAACCGCAACACAATATTCGCGTAATGCCATTTTTAGTGGCTTATTACCAAGTGAAATGGAAAAACGTTTTCCTAAACTATGGTTGAATGATGATGATGAAGGCGGAAAGAACATGCACGAGGAAGAATTTATGCGCGAACAATTAAAACGTTTGGGCAAAGATGTAAAAATGAGTTATACCAAGATCACTAATTTTGCAGCCGGAAAAAAGTTAACAGAGAATCTGAGCAACTTATTGAACAATAAGCTCAATATCATTGTTTACAATTTTGTAGATATGCTCAGTCACGCTCGCACCGACATGGAAGTTATTCGCGAGTTGGCCGATAACGAACCCGCGTATAGAAGCATCACAAAAAGTTGGTTCGAACATTCGCCTTTACATGATATTATTAAGCAATTAGCGGATAAAAAAATAAAATTGGTGATCACTACCGATCATGGTACCGTTCACGTAAAAGAACCTACTAAAGTATTAGGAGACAAGAACGTGAATAATAATTTACGTTACAAGCAAGGCAAAGCTTTAGATTATAATCCTAAAGAAGTATTTGAAGTAAAAAATCCGAGTGATGCTTTTTTACCAAAGTTAAATGTGAGCCAACGATTTATATTCGCTAAAGAAACTCGTTTCTTCGCGTATCCTAATAATTTCAATTACTACGTAAATTATTATAAAAACACGTTCCAACATGGAGGAATTAGTTTAGAGGAAATGATCATCCCCTACATTTCCTTAAGCGCAAAGTAAAGTTTGATGGAATTCAAAAGAGATATAACATCATTAAAAAGTTTGCCGCAAGTAGCAAAAGAATTGTTGCAAACCTTCAAAGATGAACACATATTTCTTTTTGATGCGCAAATGGGTACAGGAAAAACTACAGTTATTAAAGAACTTTGCAAACAATTAGGAAGCGAAGATCATTTTAGCAGTCCAACCTATTCTATCGTTAACGAATACAAAACTCCTACACATACGATCTTTCATTTTGATCTTTACCGATTAAAAAATAAAGAAGAATTATTTGATATTGGCTTTGAAGATTACCTTAAAAAAGACACGTACTGCTTTATTGAATGGCCTCGTTTGGCACTCAATTTTTTAACAACGGGTTCATATGTAAAGGTGATCATAGAAATTGATGAAGAAATGCGTTTTATAAAGGCTTCAAAAAGCTGATTATCAGTAATTTAAAACGATATAAGTTTTTCGATTTTTGTTGATAAGTTTCATTCACTTATTTTAACATTTAAGGCAATAAACAAGCTCTTTCTATGTTTCTCTTATTGGTGTTCTCCGATAAGATCCATAGGACCATTTTTTTGTTTGGCTGTTGCGCCCTTTTTTTAGGGGTGATGCTAGGAACCGTTCCAACAAGCGTACCCCAATTTATTTTATTAGGCAATTGGTTAGTGGAAGGAAAATTTATTGCGAAGTGGGAAAAACTAAAAATCAATAAATTATTTTGGATACTTAGTGCTATCTTTTTTATTCACGTGATCGGGCTTTCTTATTCCGAAAATATACAAGATGGTTTAAAAGATGTACGCACAAAAATTCCCTTGATCTTGCTGCCTCTTATTTTTTTTACAACGGGGGCCATCACAAAAAAAGAAATGCATTATCTTTTTTATAGTTTTATTCTAGGAGCCTTTATCAATATTGCCTGGTGTTTGATCTACAACAAAATATTACATCATACCGAAACAGTAAGAGATGTATCGCGTTTTATGAGTCATATCCGTCTTGGTTTTTTAATCGACATGGCCATTATTTTTTGCGTTTACTTTGTAATGCGTTTTGATGAATTCAAATTAAAAACATTCTTCAGTTCACTAGTTCTTTATTTCATCATTGGTTTATATGCTTTGGGTTTAATGACAGGGCTTGCAAATCTCATTATCATCACAGCCCTTTTTCTCACTTTTGTATTATTCAAACAAAGTAAACTTGGGTTTGCAGTACTTTCCATTATTTTTATTTCGGCTAGTATTTATGCTATTAATAGCATAAAGAATTTTTATGAAGAGAATTTTAATGTGAAGAATGTATCGATGAATAAAGATCTACCCTTGTCAAGATCGGGAAGAGCTTTTGACACTTATGTTTTCACAAATCAGGTTGAGAACGGTTTCATTGTAAATAAAAATATTCAACCATTGGAGTTACAAAAAGAATGGAACAAGCGTGCACCAAGTGATTCGTTCGATCTTAAAACGCAATACAATATTGACAGGTATTTTAGTTTGGTAAGGTATATTTCCAGTAAAGGAGAAATAAAAGACTCTGTAAGTATAAGTAATTTAAGCAAAGATGATATTCTGGAAATTGCTAAGGGAACATCAAATATTAATTATCAAAAATGGTCGTTCTTTTACAAACGCGTTTACGAATTGATGTACGATTATTTTGAATACAAGAACGATGGCAGAGTAAATGGACACTCATTTACCATGCGTTTATTTTATTTGAAAGCTGCACTTTGCGCCATTAACGAAAAATGGTTGTTTGGTACCGGCACAGGCGATGTGCAGGATAAAATGAACGAATGCTACGAACATTCGGGCTCGCCATTAGATAAAGAATGGTACAAACGCCCGCACAACCAATTTGTAACTATTGTTGTTGCTTTAGGATTAGTTGGATTAGCTGTGTTTTTATTGTCGTTATTTTTTCCGGTGTTTTATTTACGACATCAACTCGACGCTTTATATTGGCTCTTTTTTATAAGCGCCATGGTTTCCTTTTTGTTTGAAGATACATTGGAAACGCAAAGTGGTTTAAGTTTCTTTGCCATTTTTAATACGCTATTTCTAAGCAGGGCGTACTATGAGCGCACCAAAGCGCATTAAATTTCCGTTACACAAAATACGGGGTTAGTAAAAAATTGGATATTTGTTTATTATGCCGCGGATTACATAGTCGTCCCTCAAAAACTCTGTAAGCCTTGTTATTATTGAGTTTGTTTAAAAATAGTGCGATAAAAATCTCTCGAAAAAAGTAAAAAAATTAAAAAAGCGGCAGATGTTTTTTAGTGTAAATTAAACCGCAATGCTGCGCCCTGGATAGAACGAAAAGCCTTGTTTAGGGCTTTGCTTAATGTTTGCGCAACGAGTAGGCTTCGCTTTTTCTGCGCAGACCCCGCAGTGCGACAAACATAGC
>JAWXAS010000136.1:0-4937 GCA_034439635.1 Bacteroidota bacterium
ATTTTTATCGCACTATTTTTAAACAAACTCAATAATAACAAGGCTTACAGAGTTTTTGAGGGACGACTAGTTAATAAACGCCACCTTGTACCGAAACATTAAATTTCTTACCCTCAACTTCTGTTTTCGATGCCTTATCCCACATTACCGAATTGGTATGATTAAAGTGAATGAAGTGGATCTTAGATTTTGTTTGATCTGTTGTGTTTTTAAATAGCGTAATTGTTTCTTCAATAAAGGGGTGAGGTACTTCGCTCATCTTTCGGTTCTTTAATTCGTTGATATCATTAAACGTAGCATCCAAAAAAGCTATATTTACTTTTTCAACTTCTTTTATAATAGTCTTTTTCCATTTTTCCCATTTATCAATATCAGGTATAAACAAATAACTTTTTACCGTTGTAGCAATTCTAAATCCTACTGTTTCCGAAAATTCATCGCGATGCGGAACTAACATAGAGGTTACAGTTATTTGATCGGATAATTTTACAGGAAGATCTTCTTTTAATTCAACGAGTTTTATGTTTTCTAATTTCACTAATTGACTCCAAGGACCATTCTTCTCTATGAATTCTTTCATTTTTGGCATTACGTATACCAGAACATTAGAGGTATTCATTACCTCACGACCCAAGTTAATTAAACCGGCATAATGTCCAATATGCGCATGTGATATAAAAATGCCATCAGGCAAATAATTGTATTTAGCTCCTGACAATTTTTTAAAATACTCTATTTGTTCTTTAATGTCGGGGGTGGCTTCCATCAACCACCATTTTTTTGTTTTAGGATCAACAATAGCCAGCGCTACAACAAATTTTCTAATGCTCGTATCTTTCCAGGCCATTTTACAACATTGTTTCTCACAACCAAAATGCGGATAACCGCCATCCTGCGCCACGCCTAAAACTTGCACATAGGGTTGTGTATCGGTTTGTGAAAAACCAAAACTCGTTATAAAAATAAAAAGTGTAATAAAACGCATTAATTATTTTGTAATTGATTCAACTTATAATACTCGCCTTTTTTAGAAAGCAATTGTTCGTGTGTACCGCTTTCAATTATTTCTCCATCCTTTAAATACAAAATTACATCGGCGTGCTTGATACTTGATATGCGATGACTAACAATTAAAGAAGTCTTTCCAACCATGATCTTTTTTAAGGCCTCTAATATCAAATGTTCTGTTTCGCTATCTACGGCCGATAAGCAATCGTCAAACACTAATATTTTTGGTGAACTAATAATTGCCCTTGCAATTGAAATACGTTGTTTTTGTCCGCCTGATAAAGTAATTCCTCTTTCGCCAATAATGGTTTCGTACTTATCTGGGAATCCAATAATATTATCATGCACTTGAGCCGATTTAGCGCTATTCACAACATCTTCTTCTTTTGGAATTGTTCCTTTTAAACCAAAGGCTATATTATTTTTAATTGTATCACTAAACAACAATACTTCTTGCGGTACAAAGCCCATGCTGCTTCGTATAAGTTGCAAATTATGTTCTTTCACATCTTTTCCATCAATACTAATGCTTCCCAAAGTAACATCGTACTGACGCGCTAATAAATTCAAAATAGTAGACTTTCCACTACCTACAGAACCAGTTATGCCTAGTGTTTGTCCGCTTGCAATTTTAAAACTCACATTGTTTAATGCCTGCACACTATTTTCAGGATAAACAAAGTTCACATTTTTAAATTCAATACTACCGGCAATCGGGTATAATTCGTTGGTGGGGCTCGAAATATTTGGAACTGTTTCCAAAAATTCATTAATACGTTCTTGCGAAGCTGCCGCACGTTGGATCAACGATGTTATCCATCCCAAAGAAGCAAACGGCCAAGTGAGTTGAAAGATATAATAAATAAATTCTGTGATATTACCATATTGAATTTTATTTTCAATAACCAATTTTCCTCCATACCAAATAGTAATTAAAGTACTTAATGCAACTAAAAATAACATGGTGGGTGCAAACATAGCCTCTGTGCGAGCCAAGCGTAATGCAATGCTTTTGTAATCCATGCTTTTATTCAACATCTCGTCGCCATAATAATTCTCTCGATTGTACGCTTTAATTAAACGAATTCCGCTAAATGTTTCTTGCGCTTGAGAGGTAAGATCAGAAAGTTTTGCTTGCACTTCTAAACTTCGTTTATTAATGAGATCAGAAATGATATAAATAAAATACGCTAAAATAGGTAGAGGCAAAAACACCAACCATGTTAACGATTGATTTACACTTAACATAAACGAAAGCACTGTAATTACTGTGGCAATAGTATTTACCAAATACATAATTGCAGGTCCTGTATACATCCTTACTCGGCTAACATCTTCGCTAATGCGGTTCATTAAATCGCCCGTAGTGTTTTGCTTATAAAATTTTATGTCGAGTTTTTGATAATGATCATAAATATCATTTTTTTGATCGTACTCAATATGCCTGCTCATTACAATTAATGTTTGGCGAGTTAAAAACAAAAAACCTCCGCTTACTAATGCAAAGCCTATCATTTTTAATCCATACCACAAAAACTGCACGGGATCAGAAGTTACTCCGGTATCAATAGCTTTTAAAACTTCGTTGGTTCCTTCTCTTAAAATCACACCTTGATAAGTTCTAAAGATGGTAGATAAGGTCACAAACAGCATACCACCTAAAAAGTGCCATTTATATTTAACAAAAAAGTGGTTTACTGCTTTAAGAGCTTTCATTTAACAAATTTAGGACGTTTTAGCCCTTTATCCAGTAAAGATAAGGGGTTTAAAGCCCCCTTAAAGGTTAAAAGCTCAATTTTTTTGAATATTTTTAGGTTTAGCACTAAACCTTTGCCAAGTTCATACGTCTTATATTAAACAACATCTATTATGAAATTGAAGATTCACGAATACCTTAACTTAAATATAAAAACCATGAAAAAAACAAATAAATTAATTTTCGGGATCACAGCACTAGTATTAGCTGGTTCCCTTATGTTCACGAGCTGCCGTAAACGCGATAAAAAGGAAGAAGAGCCTGATCAGGAAACAACTACTGCCAGCGATAATGCTAATATGGAAAATATCAGCAGCGATATGGATGCAATGGGTAGCGAAGCAGCAGAAACAGGAACTGTAGGAGAATTTAGAAGCGCCGGCACCGATATGCTTTCAATGGCTCCGGGCGCTACTGTAACCGGTTTTGGTACATCAACTATTACTGTTGATTTTGGAACAGGAATAACTTGTAAAGATGGCAGAAGCCGTTCAGGTAAATTATTTTACGATCTTTCGCAGAGTACTCCAAGCACTTCTACATACTATCGGCACCCAGGATATAAACTTATCGTTACTTCACAAAACTATGTGGTTGATGGTTATTCGGTAACAATCACAAATAAAACAATTCAAAATACAACTCCTGCAAGTGTGGGTGGGCAAACTGTTTATACAGGAACAAACCTTACTTGGAATATTACAGCAAACATTTCGGTTGCAAAACCTAGTAATGGTGGAACTGTAACATGGACATGTAATCGTACAAAAGAATTGATCAATTCAAATGATATACTGTGTTACCACGGGCAAACACTTCCAATTACATGGAACAAAGCAAAAATAAAGATCAACGGAACTGCAAGCGGTACAAACGCAAAAGGCGAGCAATACTCAGCAACTGCAACCGATTTGATTCGTGATTTTACTTGTACACCAAGTACAAATTATCCAAATCGTCACCCATTTATAAGCGGAACATTAGCTTACAAACCAGGAGCTCGTCCAACTCGTTTATTTGATTATGGAAACGGCGGATGCGATCTTAACGCAACCGTTACAATAAACGGTGTAACTTACGCAATATCATTACCGTAATACTATTTTTTAAATATAGTTTAGTTTAATTATTACAAAAGCCCATCGATAAAACGGTGGGCTTTTTTTATTGAGATTATTCTTCATTTTAAAGATGGTGTGCGAAGAACGGAGGATTGAAACAAGATGAATTATTTTGGGCGTGCCCCCACGAAGTAAAATATTTCAAAAAAATAGGGTGAATTTTATTTGTAGGGGTCGGGCTTTACGTTCGCCTCGGCGAACAATCTTTTTGCAATCTCTTACCAAAAAATAACATAGGAAATTGCAAAAAGCCTACCTGCCGGCAAGGCAGGGATTTCCGTTGCTCCCGATAGTTATCGGGACCCTCACGCGGCAGTTTGGAAAGTTGGAACTTGAATAAGCGAAATTATTTCATATTTTTGATATTATCCTCAATTACTTATTTTATGCGATTCCTTTTTGCTCTTTTTATTTTGCCCCTAACCTTTAAAGGAATATTTGGTCAAACCGGCTATGAAAAAAAATTGGTCGTAACTGATTTTGTAAAAGGTTTACCCGATGACCTTGAAAAGAATGTTGTGATTTTAGATAAGGCCGAGTTCATCAAAGAGATTTTTTTTATTTACGGCGATATCGATAAGATAAATAGACAATGGAAGAAGTGCCTTAATGCCTTAAAGGACTATCCTTTTCAATATATAGTTCTTGACACAAATAACAAAGATCCGGCCGCTAATGACGCAAAATATCAATTTAAATTCTTTCCCGAATTCACCAAGAAACAAGGTGTTAATGGAGCTGTGCTAGATAAGATACTAACCGTGAAAGATAAAACTACTGGTAAACATTACGGTTTAAGAGAACAAAAAGAATACGGTAACTCAAAAGCAAATTTTAGTTATTTAGTCGAACCTCAAAAAGTATTTTTATTATTTGGGCGCCTTAACGGGCTATCACTTCAAGCTTGTTTGGCCTTTGCTATGTTTGTCGCACTGCGTGGTCTGCGCAGAAAAAGCGAAGTCTACTCGTTGCGCAAACATTAAGCAAAGCCCTAAACAAGGCTTTTCGTTCTATCCCGGGCGCAGCATTAGGGTTTAATTTACACTTAAAAA
>JAWXAS010000137.1:0-18296 GCA_034439635.1 Bacteroidota bacterium
AGCGAAGCCTCCTCGTTGCGCAAACATTAAGCAAAGCCCTAAACAAGGCTTTTCGTTCTATCCCGGGCGCAGCATTAGGGTTTAATTTACACTAAAAAATATCTGCCACTTTTTTAATCCTTTTTTACTTTTTTCGGGAGATTTTTATCGCACTATTTTTAAACAAACTCAATATATAACAAGGCTTACAGAGTTTTTGAGGGACGACTAAATAGAATAGTTATTTTTCTAGGATTTGCTCAAAAACCTTACTTATTTCCTCAGCCCTTGTTAACGTCATCATGTGCGAGCCTTTTGAAATGGTATAATCAATATTTTTTAATTTCCGATAGGGGAGAGTATGGTCTTTTGTTCCGTGAATATGGTAGATGTTTGTTGAACTTTCTTTCTTTTTCCAATTCACGATCATTCGAATAGTACGCTTGATAAATTTTGGTTTCTTATCATGAAGCATAGCCTTAAACGTTTTTTTATTCTTGTTTCTATCCGGTTCTACAATAGGTTGCATGAGTTTTGCGCCTCCTCTTAAAACAATTGCCGGTAAAATAGCGTACAAAGGAATGTAGCGTTGAAATTTATATCTAAAAGGAAGTTCCTTGCGAGTTTTAGCACTAGAAATAATAATTACTTTTTGAGGATGCAAATATTCAGTCATTTCACAACAGATCATTCCACCAAGAGAAACGCCTAATAAGATGAACGGCTGGGTGGTGTCAATTTGCACCGAAAGTTCCTTGGCGAATTGTTTTAAGGATGTTCCTCTTTTTGGAACGGGGTATTCGATAAAAATTTTTTTGAATTTTGGATCGATATCCAGAGAATCAAAAATCCGTTTATCGGAGCCTTGGCCAGCAAAGAAATAAATGGTTGTTTGGGAGTGAGCCATGAAATAAAATGAAAGAAACAATATGCAAAAACGATATTTCATTTTAGTTAAACGCAATCATCAATTAAAAATTGTACTTCCCCAGTGCTCTCCGCGTGAGCGATAGAGCCATTGTTTGAGCTCCTTTTCAGGCACCCGTTCTTTGCGCGTGAAAAGAGCGAGTGGCGAAAGCGCGACCCCGCTCCGTAATTTCAAAGGCGGGGGCACGACCAAATAAAAAATCAATACTTCGCACCACCAATGCCAATATTCTCAATTGGATGCCAAGTGGTTTTTGTTTCTTGAAGATCTAAAATTAAATAAGGATTTTGGTTTTCTTCCTTATTCCAATCTTTATTCCAATAAAATGTGCGCTTTACATTTAACGAAGCGTTTTCGCCAATGGTTTTAATTTCGGTTTTATCTTTTCTGCAATAAATAACTGCGTTCACATCCATGTGGCTCGAAAAATGTTCGTGCAATTCTTTACTAGTGCCCGTTATAATATTTACAACACCACCCGGAAGATCGGAAGTGGCTAATATTTCGGAAAATGTGATCGAACATAATGGTTTTGACTCAGAGGCAAGCACAACACAAGTATTTCTTCCTGCAATTGCAGGTGCAATTACACTTACTAATCCTAATAATGATGAATCCTCGGGCGCAATAATAGTTACAACTCCGGTTGGCTCGGGTATCGAAAAATTAAAATGTGATGATGCAACAGGATTAACAGAACTAAATAAAGCCGAGTATTTATCGCACCAACCGGCATAATAAATTAAGCGATCTATACTTAAAGCAACTTCAACTTCGGCTTGTTTGGCATTAGATCCTTGTTGTACCAATTCTTCTTTTAATTGTGCTTTTCTTCCTTCTAACATTTCGGCAATACGGTAAAGTATTTGCGAACGATTAAATGCTGTTTTTCCACTCCAGCCCTCAAAAGCAGATCTGGCCGCTGTTACAGCGTTTCGCAAATCTTTGCGAGAAGACAAACACATATTAGCGATCAATTTTTTATTTTTATCCTTCAATTCATAATAGCGCCCACTTTCGGTGCGTGGAAATTGCCCGCCAATATAAATTTTATACGTTTTTAAAACCGGTATACGTTCCATGTTACAAATTTACGATTTTATAAATAAAAAATAATTTTATAATTCACTCTCTTTTTTAAATTCCAAATAGAAAACGGTTCCTTTGTCCTCTTCACTTTCAAACCAAATGCTGGCGTCGATGGTTTCGAAAATATTTTTGATCATGGCTAAGCCTAATCCGGAGCCTGTTGATTTGGTAGTAAAGTTGGGCGTAAAAATCTTTTGTTTCAAATTTTCGGGAATACCACAACCGTTATCGGCAACTGTAATTACATATCCTTTTCCGTTTTCCATTTCTGAGCTACTTACTTCTATTAACGCTTCTTTTACTTCTGACGTTGCTTGAATGGCATTGGTAAGCAAATTATTAAATACGCGGAGCATTTGTTCTTTGTTGGCATTAACAGGAATATCTTTTGAATGTAGATCAATGGAGATCTTCACTTTGTTTTCTTTCTCAAAAAGATCAACGGTGGAGTTGATCACTTCCACTAAATTTATTTTTTCTAATTCGCCGGTTGGTAATTTTGCAAAATTGCTAAACTCTGTTGCAATGTTGGCCAAAGTATCAATTTGCTCAATTATATTATTACTTGCCTTAGTAAAACGCTCTTCAAAATCTTTTGGATCATTCTTCATTACATGTTGTAAATATTGAAGATTCAATTTCATGGGCGTTAACGGGTTTTTGATCTCGTGCGCTACTTGTTTTGCCATTTCTCTCCAGGCAGTTTCGCGTTCGCTTTTTGCTAAAAGTCCGGCACTTGTATCCAACTTTTCTATCATCGAATTATATTCTTCCACCAATTTTCCTACTTCATCGTTGCTTTCCCAAACTAGGGCTTCGTTTTGTTTTCCTAACGACACATTGGCCATTTGCTGTTTTAATATTCGTAAGGGCAAGGTAATATACCCTGAGAGTATTAAACCGGAAAGGATACTGATGATAAATAAAATTACGTAAACGTTAATAAGCGTACTAATGATACCCGATAATTTATTATCCAAAATATTTTGCTTTCCAAAATAAGGCAAATTCAAATAGCCCATTAATTTTTTATTGGCATTATAAATTGGCGCGTACAAGGATAAATAATCCAAATTTCCGGCTTTATCTTTAGAGGTATAACTCGATACCAGATCGTTCTTTAAATTCACAAGTGCTTTTGAATTTAGCAATGGCGCCGCTAATCCTAATTCATACAAACGCGGCTGGCTGCTAATATAAAGCTCACCTGTATTATCAAATACGCTTATTTCGCTTTTAAATATCTGTGCGTATTTTTTAATAGTAAGATCTATCAACTCTTTTGAAACATCAGTAATGGTATCGCTGTTTTGCAATGCGCCCGATAATTCGCTGAGGATACTATTTGATTTTTCTTGCAATTGTTTTTCATTGTCTTTATCAAATTGGTCTGACACTAACTTGCTCGAGGTAATTCCTACGGCCGCAATAGAAACTAATAGTAGAAGAATAACGGTGGTTTGAATACGCCGCGTAAGCGAAGAGGTAACCGTGCTTTCGGAAAAGAAAAGAGAGTAGGCGAGATAGCTTAAATACGCTACCAAAGAGAATAGTAAGAACAAGTAAGAATTATATGTAAAGAAATAACTTAAATTTTTTGTTTTGGTAGAAATGATCACCGTGGCATTCTCATCAGGATACAAATAATAATGTCGGTATTGAGGATCAACTTTGCTTAAAGTAACCGAATCGTTCAAATTAACAGGGTAATTAAAATCGCCATACATTTTATTATTAATGCCCGAGCGATAAACAACGCGACTGAGATTTTGTAACTTATCTAATTTTTGTTGTGAAGCATCTATAAGCAGATCGGGAAAAGCGCCAACCTCTTCAAAATATTTTGGTTCGAACATAATATAAAGTTTGTTCTTGCCAAGCTCAATTCGCGCCATGTAGCGAGAGTTATTTTTATACTCATCAATAAAAAATAAATGCGGACTAGATGTTTTGGAGGACTGATAATTAATTTGCTCTTCAAAAAATCCTTCGTTGCGTAAAATAGGTTGCGTATTTTGAATAAGTGCTTTGCAATCTTCATCAAACATAGAGAATTCAATATTGTACCGATCAAAATATCCAAAAAAGAAACTTTGTCTTAGCAATTGCAAAAACTCCTTATCGCCATTATATCCCACAAACTGACTTAATGTTTTAAGTTGCTCATTATTTTCGAGTCGATCAGAAAGGTTGAGGAATTCGCTTTCTAAAACGGCATCTTGCCTGTCGATCAACTTATAAGAGAGTACTTCAAAATCTTGTTGTTGATTTTTTGAGATATAAAAATTAAGAATAGCCGATGAGATAACCGCCATTAAAAGTAAAATACCACCAACTGCTAGAATATTTTTTTCAAGTTTGAGGTAGCCAATTAGCAAAACCAACAAACTTATAGGGAAGAACCACCATTTTTCCATCCAAAAATGAAATGGGAAAACAATATTAAGTATCAACGAAAGAACAAAAGTGGTGCACAAATAGAAAAGGATTACTCGCAAATTTTGTTTCATAGCGTACTTAAACAAAATATACAGTAACATAAGCGTAGAAATATTTACCAATACAATTGGCAACAATGCCACGTAACTATACCAGTGAAGATTAAGTAGATTTAGAAAGTCGAACGAAATAGTTGAATTACTAATGATGCTATTAATGATATGATGGTGGAAGAATAGGTTTGTAAACAGCAATCCAATGCTTAAGCCAACGTAAATGATCTTACCGCTTTGATTTTTCGAATTCTTGAGCCAATAATAGCAAATGATGCTGAGCCAAATAAGTAAAATGGAATTTAGAATAAGATCGCCTAAATAGGAATTAAGATAAGATTGTGCGTTTCCAAAAAGGATCAGATCATACAAATCGCCTTGGTAAAGATATCCGGGCCATTTGAACTGGAGCATTAAAAAACGAATGATAAAAATGAACGCGACATAAACTAGGCCTTTAATTTCAAATGGCGCGCGTTTTATTTGGATCAATACAAACAGCAATAAAAGAATGCATATCAAAAAGAACAACATAGTAAGTATTCCAATAGTTCCTTTAGTTTTATAAGTTAGTTCGCTTCCCGAAATAGAAAATAGCAGAGCGTTATTAAGATTCACTTCGCTTCCTGCAATCTTGCTTAATTTTAGGTCAAGTCCTATCGGAAGATCAAGCCAAGGAGCAAAGTTATTTTCTAAATAATCATTTTGAAGATCGTATTTGGTTTTTAAGACGCATAAGGCTAAATAGGTATTATTACCTTGAGTGATATGGTGCGATAAGTAATAACCATTTCTAAGCTTTACAAGTTCGGGTTTAAGTTCGGCAGTAAATTTAGTAGGAATAGGAATTTGCGAATTGTTCCAATAGGTCAGTTTTTCGTTCGTAAAAACGTAAATGCCAAAGGCTTTAGTTGAATAAAGATCCTGTAATTTTTCAGGATCCATGCCTCTGGCCATTTCGCTGGCATCGGTAAGCTCCTTGTGTTTTTGGCTAAGTAGTTGAGAAGCTTGTTTAGAAAGATCCGCGGGTGTTTTAGTGCCGCTTATATTGATATAAAATGAGCTAAGAAAAAGGGCTATAACCAGGTAAAGCAAAAAGTATTTGTTTCTCAGGAGGGTCATTATTATCCCAAATGTACATATAATTTGGTCTAGAGATGCGAAGTGATTTTTCATCAAGACGATGAATAAAAATCAAGGCGTAGCAATAGTTACGGAGCGGTTTTTTGAAAAAGTATTGATAAAAAAGGATGAGTAGATTGGACTAAATTAAATGAACTTTTGGGATTACTACAAATTAACAATATTTCCTTGTAAAAGCCATATTTCTGTGAACTTTAGGGGGTTTAGAGTGTATTGTCTCTATACGGGGCTTATCGAGTAAAAAATATTTTTTTGAAATAGGGTTAAACCCATGCCTATTTCCTATTATTTTTGTATTTTCAGGTTTTTAATTATGGCACGCGAAACTAAAACAACAGCAAAGCAACCCGCCTTACCGGAGTTGAGTACAAAATTCACTTATTTCCCATTCCTTAACCAAAAGTTAGCCGCTATTATTATCGGTATTATTGGTTTTACGTTCTATATCACCTCTATCAATGGTGAGTATGCGTTGGATGATGGTATTATTATTCACCAAAACGATCACGTTCTAAAGGGATTCAGAGGTATTCCTGATATTTTAACCAAAGATGCTTACGAAAGTTTTTATCGCAGAATGTGCGCTACCGATCAGCTAGCTGGTGGTCGTTACCGTCCATTATCAGTAGTAAGTTTTGCGGTTGAGCAACAATTTTTAGGAGCGTACAGGAGCGGATTATATATGCAAGTGCGAGATCTTAACCAAAATAATACTTTAGATGATAAACCCGTGCCCCACACATCAGATTGTGGGCGGCCGGAAGTAAATTATGAATTCAACGATTACGTTGATGCCAATAATGATGGCGTTGTGCAAGGTAACGAGTGTTACAGTTGCTGGGATTTGAATAAGAACTTTAAAAATGAGTTCGACGAAGATCTTAATGTCGACGGAATTTTTAATGAGGTAGATTGCCAGGTGTATAGCGCAAAAGTTCGACACTTTAATAATATTTGGACATTCGCCTTAGGCTGCGTGTTCTTGTATTTGGTATTTGCCAAATGTTTTTTCCGAAAAAATCCGGATCTGGCATTTTTAGCAGCATTATTATTTACAATGCATCCAATTCACTCAGAAGCTATTGCCAATGTAAAAAGTCGCGACGAGATATTCTCGTTAATATTCGTCTCGCTCACCTTCCTCTATTCCTTTAAATACATAGAAACCAAAACCTGGAAAGATCTCTTCTGGGCCAGCTTTATGTTCTTGCTCGCTGTGCTTTCAAAAGAATACGCGGTATTCCTTTTATTCTTATTACCATTAGCGGTTTACACATTTACCGAAAACGGAGTAGATCTTGAAGAGTTTTTTAAAAGCAAACTGGCCTTGCGGATTTTAGCTGTAATCATTGCAGCGCTACTCACTATTGCTTTGCATAAATTAATTATTGATAATATTTTTAACGGATCTAAGGGGTTTAAACGTTTAATAAGTTTTATTATTCTGATTGTGTTATCATATTTAGCTGTTCAACAAGCCAATGGAACACAAAGAATGAAAGGGCTGAAAGATTATCCGTTTATGAAAGAGTTTTGGAGCTTAATGATTATTAGTGTTGTATTTATATTTTGTTCGGCAATCATGTTATACATTAAATCGGAGTTTGATACGAATGCTAGACCAGGAAGCAGACCAACAAAAGGTTACTGGTTTTTCCCATTCTTGTATTTAATAGTAGTAGGCTTATTATTCAGTAAACGGTTTAGAGAGGTAAAATTTATTAATCTAATGGGATGGTTAGGCTTTGTAATGTTATTCTATTTAGGCATGCGTTTGATCGCTGTGAAATTAAAACCGGGCGTTCCTGATACTGAAATATTGAACAATCCATATTTGTTGGCAAATGGCGAAGAGCGTTTTGCAACAAAAGGATATGTGCTTTTAAAGTATCTACAGTTATTGGTTTTCCCACACCCATTATCATCTGATTATTCTTTCAAAACAATTCCATATCGCCATTTTACAGATTGGGATTTCTTACTTTCTATTGTTTTGCATATAGCCATGATCATTGCAGGGATATACTACACAATCAAAAAACATATTTTAGGTTTTGCCATAATGACGTACATCATTTTTGCCTTAATGATAGGTAACGTGCTGATGGATATTGGCGCAACCATGGGCGAACGTTTGATATTCCACTCCTCTATTGGTTTCTGTATTGGAGCAGCTTATGTTATTCTTAAAGGATTTGATAAGTTAGGAAGTATACAATTGAATTTACGCCGTACTGCTTTGGCTACAATTGTTTTGGTAGTTGGATTTTTATTTGGCTGCAAAACTTGGGAGCGTAATTTTGATTGGAAAAACGATGTAACCTTATTCTTGAAAGACGTTAAAACAATGCCACACTCGGTGTTAGTATTAGGAAATGCCGGCGCACGGTGGGTTGATTTGGCAGACACAAAAGAAGTTACAGGTATACAAGTTGTGGGTCAGGATTCTACTAAATTCAACGATTATAACGGAACATTGGTTGTAACCGACGAAGAAGTGAAACAAGGTGGATATGCAAATAAACGCGAAGCAGCCTTATATAAAGGTATTGCTTTTTTGAAACATGCTATTGAATTACATCCGCGTTACGTTAACGGTTATTTAAATTTAGGTTTAGCATACTTTAAATTACGCAAGGATTTTGAAGCGCTTTACTTTTGGAAAAATGCAGAACGTTTGTATCCTAACAATCCGTATTTAAGAAACTATTATCAAGTGTATAGTAATGATCTTAAAAATCGCGGCATTGTTGCTTTTAACAAAGGGCATATGGACACGGCTGCTATTGAATACAACAAATGGACAATTTTGGAGCCGGGTAATCCTGAGGCATGGTACAATTTAGGAGGCGCTCTTTTCAACACGCGTAAGTACTTACTGGCTAAACAAGCTTGGGAAAGAACTTTACAGTTAAATCCAAATCATGTACAGGCAAAACAAAATCTTCCAATGGCCACTCAAGTGGTAAATCAAATGATGATGGCTAGCCAACAAGCAACACAACAAGCGCAACCAATAAATTTGAAGTAAGAATATGAAAAAGGTTTTCTTTGGATTTTTTTTAGCAATAAGTTTTTGCATATATGCGCAAAATCCTCAGTTGATCAACACTTTGGAGTTAGAGCCGGGAAGTACCGGCCTTACGAGTAAAAATTTATTCAACGATAGTTTATCCAGCAGTTTTTGCCTCATCATTAAAAATGAGGTAAAAGGTCATAAGCACATGAAACATAGCGAGCATGTGATCGTTCAAAGTGGAGAAGGGGTAATGCGTTTAGGCGATAAAGAATTTACTATTAAAGAAGGAGATGTTATTTTTATTCCAAAAGGCACTGTGCATTCGGTTATTGTAAAAGGTAAGAAGCCATTGAAAGTGCTAAGCATTCAATCTCCTTATTTTAATGGAGACGACCGCGTGATGGTGGAATAAATGAGTATAAAGATCGTTACTATAACTCTTTCGCCTTGTCTTGATAAAAGTACAACTGTAGAAAAATTTGTTCCCGAAAAAAAACTGAAATGCTCCTACCCCATGTTTGAAGCGGGAGGTGGAGGCATTAATGTTTCGCGCGCTTTGCGCAATTTTAAAACAGATTCACTTTGCATTTATATTTCAGGAGGTTATACCGGAAAAATTTTAAACAACCTTGTGTATCATGAGCAATTGAGCGCAGCGCCTGTAGCGAGCAGTGCCTATACTCGCGAAAATTTTATTGTCTTCGAAAATCAAACGCATTTGCAATTTAGGTTTGGAATGCCTGTAAATCCTGTTACTAAAAACGAATGGCAAGCGGTAATTACAAAATTAAAAAAAGTAAAGGCAAAATATTTGGTTTTAAGTGGAAGTGTTTGGCCAAATATAGATAAAGAATTTTTTACGGAATTACACAAGTACATCAAAAAAAATAAAGTAAACTTTGTAGCAGATACTGCAGGAAACGCTTTACAGGAGGTGTTAAAAACGGGCGCATTCCTCATTAAGCCAAATCAAAACGAGTTCTCGCAATTGTTTGGGAAAACGCAATTAAATGCCAAGCAAATTGTTGCAAAGGCAAAACAAATGGTAAAAAAGGGAGTTGTGCAAAATGTTCTGGTTTCGCTTGGAGGCGAAGGTGCTGTTTTGATAAATAAAAATGAAGCCTTGCAATTTGTTCCGCCCAAATTGAAAATAAAAAGTACAGTTGGTGCCGGTGATACTATGGTAGCCGGTATCGTTTACCAATTACATAAGGGGCAAACAGTTTCTGAAGCGGTAAAATTTGGAGTGGCTTGTGGTTCGGCAACTACCATTAACTCAGGAATGCAATTAGGAACATTGAGTGGCGCCAAAAAATTATTGGGCTGCATTAAAATTGAAAAACTATAAATGTTGTCGAAAAAAAGACTAATGATAATTAGTTTGATAGTGAGTATTATTTTACTTGTGGTTAAATTTTTGGCTTATTTTTTAACCCACTCTAACGCCATTTTAACCGACGCCGTTGAATCGATTGTAAATGTGGCGGCAGGATCTTTTGCGCTGTTTGGGATTTATTATGCCAGCAAGCCGGCAGATGAGGATCATCCTTACGGACATGGTAAGATCGAATTTTTTTCTTCGGGGTTTGAAGGAGGAATGATAACCATTGCCGGAATGGGAATGATGGCGAAAGGAGTTTTCGCTTTTTTCCAAAAGGAAGAAGTGCATTCACTTGATCTTGGAATTTACCTAACGTTAGCAGCAGGAAGCATAAATTATTTAGTGGGATTCTTCATCAAGAAGAAGGGCAGAGAAGGGCATTCAGACCTAATGATTGCCAGCGGTAAACATTTGATAAGTGATGCGATCTCAAGCGCGGGATTGGTGATAGGATTGGCCTTAGTGTATTTTACAAAGATCATTTGGATAGATTATGCGGTGGCTGTTTTATTTGGCGGATATATTACTTTTTCGGGGTTTCGTATTTTGAAAGAATCGGTATTCAATCTTTTAGATCAGGTTGATCACGATAAGATCGATCATGTGATAAGTATTTTAAATAAAAACCGAAGAGATAACTGGATCGATATTCACAATTTGAGGATATTAAAATATGGATCTGTTTTACACGTAGATTGCCATGTAACATTGCCTTGGTATAATAATTTACAAAAAACGCACGATGAAATTGATGCGATAGAAAAATTAGTGAGCAAAGAATCGTCGCACGACATTGAATTTTTTATTCACGCCGATCCTTGTTTACAAATTTCATGTGCTATTTGTCAGGTAAAAAACTGCCTTGAACGCAAACACGAATTTGTAAAAAAACTAACTTGGGGATTAGATAATGTTCTTCCCGACCGCAAGCATCAGTTGTAAATTTTAAAACGGCACCCCTGCTGTTCCACCGGTTCCTAAGTTATCTGAATATTCAGGTTGAATAGAAATGATAGGGATCTTAGCTGTGTGAACGATCTCGTGATCATAGGTACTTAAAATACCGCGCGCGCCATCTAATTTTTGATCGGTCATGGTAACGATCATATCGTTCTTATGTTTCTTGGCAAAGCTGATGGTTTTGCTTACGCGATGATTTGTTTTATCGATAAAGTGTTCGCAAAGCACGCCTTTCTTTTCGCAAAGAGCAGCAATTTGTTTAGCAATTATTTCCAATTTAAATTTATCTGCCTTTTCATCTTCGTCGTAAATACCTAATACAGTTATTTTTGCGCTAAATGCTTTAGCTAAAGAAATTACATAATTTACTTTTTGACGCGAGTGTTCTGAAAAGTCGATCGGCATTAAAATATTTTGATAACCCTTTTTGCTCACCAGATCTTTAATGGTCATTACAGGAACCGGTGCTTTAGTAATAAGGCGGTAAGCTGTGCTTCCAAGGAAAAGATCAGATTTTGAATCTTTACCTTGAGTTCCCATTATGATCAAATCAATTTTATTTTCTTCTGCTAGATTTACAAGTTCAGTTGTAACGTTTCCGGTAGAAACTATAGTTCTAGGAGTGATGCCATATTCTTTACGAATTTTTGCGGCAGCATCGCCTAGTCGCTCGTTTACCATATCAACCACCACCTTATTGGTTTTCAGTTTCATCAGTGGTAAAATAATATCTACCAATTCAGATTTATTAATCACATGCACCAAATAAAGATCGGCTTTAAGGAGTGATGCAATAAATGCAGCGTGACTAACCGCTTTGTTTGCGTTTGCCGAAAAATCATAAGGCAACATTATGCGTTTTACTTTAAAATTTATCATGGTTTAGAAATTTAAATTAATGCTATGAACTTTTGTGAGGGCTAATTTACTTGTTTTTTCGGTCAAAAAAAATCATTGCTAAGTACTTTATACCTTTTTGTACCCCTCCAGGTTATCAATTCCCCAGTTCTTTAACTCTTCTGCGCTCCAAAGGCTTGGAAAGAAAATGCGACGTTGGTATTTTGGATGCATATATTTATGCCAATCACTGCCGCCCGTTGCTTCGGCTTTTTTTGGTCCGCTATCTAAGTATTTTGCGGCTGCGTTATAGTGATTCATTACCCATCCAATATTTACGGTATGATCGTAATGACGCATGGCATTAACTAGGTCGTTATTATTTTTTTCGTTCTCTGGTAATGTTTTATATTTAGTATAAAGGTTAATAGTATTGTATTCTTCCATTTTTCCTAGGAAGAAATGCTTGTATTTATTTTCGAAGTTCTGCAACAAAGGGTTTTTCTTTCCGGTAGCATGATCTTTCCCTGCTGCTTGCCAATAGAGGTGTTCAAACGCGTGTTCGTAAGGTGTGTTACGATCAATGGTAGCGCGGAAACGAAAATCGATGAGGTTAATTAATTCGGTAGAACCAAATTCTATTAATCGGTATTGCGCACTTTGAAAACCGCTTGCCGGCGTTAACGTATTTCTAAATTTCATGTATTGATCAACATCCATTCCGTCGCCCATGATAGTGAACGAATTGGAAAGCATATCAAAATATCTACTAATGCGACCTAAATGCTTGGTGAATTTTGGAGCAGCAATATTTTCGGAATGCGCTACTTGGCCCATCTCCCATAAGATCATTTTAAACAAGATCTCATTTATTTGATGGTACATAATAAATACCATTTCATCAGGTAAAGTTGTGCGTTGAATTTGTAAACCTAAAAGCGCTTCGGTTTGTATATAATCCCAATAGGTTATTTGCTTGGCCCACACCAATCCATCCATATGTATATTAACATCTTGATCAATTGCTTTGTATTTTTCGGCTAAGCGTTCAACTAATTTTTCCTGTGCTTCGTTCATATTCGTATGTTTAATTTTTTATTTTCTCGCCAAAAGATCGGTGAATGAATTGATCAATGTTCTCAGGGCTTGTATCGCTAGTGATATTGTTTTGTATAATAAGATCAAGAATAATTCGATCTTGTTCTTTTCCTTTATTTAGCGCTACATTGTATTCAACATCGCTGAAAGAAACCATTGAATACATTGGGAAATAATTTCCGGGATATAATTCAGCCATGCGTCTTTCTACTTTTTGTTGAAGTAAAAAAACCGGATCAGTAACTTTATCGCGCATAACAATATAATTGAGCATCGACAGATCCTGAACGGCATCTCCGTTGGGTTTTCTGATGATCTCATATTCTTTAAACACTTCAGTCCAATTCTCTTTGTGTTTTTTCATTAACGAAAATAGAACAGAGCAATCTTCAAAGCCGGCATTCATTCCTTGTCCAAAAAACGGAACTGTTGCATGCGCAGCGTCTCCCATCAAAGCGGCTTTTCCATTTGTCCAAGGAAAACAGCGAATAATTGCCAATGATGAAAGTGGATGATCTTCCCAAGCATCAGCAATGTTTGGCATCATTTCAAAGAAATTTGGAAAAACAGTCATAAAGAAATTATTTACTTTTTCTTTTGACGTAAGATTATTAAAACAATGTTCGTGGTTTTCGAATGGCATAAATAAAGTACAGGTAAATGAGCCGTCGAAATTTGGTAGTGCAATTAGCATGAAGCGCCCGCGTGGCCAAATGTGCAGTGTGTTCTTATCTAATTTATAACTACCATCCGCATTTGCCGGCAATAAAATTTCGCGATAACCGTCTTCAATATAATTTTGACTATATGTAAAGCGATCAGTTTTTTGAAAAGCATTATAACGAAGGGAAGAAAAAGCGCCGTCGGTTCCAAATACAATGTCGGAAGTATGTTCACTTAGTTTTCCTGTTTCTGTATTTTTTAAATGAACGGTTCCATTTTTAAGATCAGCACCAACGCATTCTTCACTAAACTTAATTTGCGTATTTCCTTCGCGCTCGGCAATATCCATCAACTTGCGATTGATATCGCCACGAGAAACTGAATAGATAGCTTGATTATTTATGCCGTAGGGTTGGTAGGTTTTTTTTCCATCCAGGGCGTGCATGGTTCTTCCGTACATAGGAATTGAGATCTTACGGATCTCATCGCCAATTCCCATTTCATCCAAAGCTTTCCAGCCGCGAAACGACATGGCTAGGTTAATGGATTTTCCGGCCGAGATCTGTGCTTTACGCATATCTGTGCGGCGTTCGAACACATTTACCTTATAGCCTTGTTTTGATAAATAAACTGCCCATAAAGAACCTACTAAACCCGAACCTATGATTGTTGCCTGCTTCATATACTATCTTCGTAAATAGCGCAACATGCGCTTGTAATTAATACTGTGAAATTAAAGGATTTGCAGGGCTTTAAAAAATAAAACTTCATGAGAAATATCACTTTTTCTTTGCTAAATTACCAATATTGTAACCACATACTTTATTCATCACGCACTCAGTGCATTTTGGATTGGTTGGTCTGCATATCTCTCTTCCTAAGAAGGAAATGGCCATTCCTAATTCTCCCCAATCTTTTTCGGAAGTAAGTTCCATTAATTGTTTCTCAATTTTTTTTGGATCTGTTCCGCTTGCTATACCAATTCTTGGAGCTACGCGCACTACATGCAGATCAACAACAATACCAACGGCTTTTACGCCCGATTCGCGCATGATCACATTGGCCGATTTTCTTCCAATGCCAGGCAATTCAGTTAATTCCTCCATGGTAAGCGGAATATTTTTATCAGTTTTTATTTTTGAGGCAAGATCTAAAAGCCATTTTGTTTTATTTCCAAAATTGCGAACCTTTCCAATGTATTGATATAATGTTTCTGCATCAGCTCTGGCTAAAGCTTCCATATTAGGAAACGCTTTAAAGAAAGTAACGGCAACTTCGTTAATGTGTTTATCAGAATCTTGTGCAGATAAAATAACCATGATCACTAATTGATAAGTGTTCTTATGATCAATTGGATGTTTTTTTCCTTTATACTTTTTAATGAGAGGTTTAAGATCTTCGCTCCAATTTGTTTTAGCCATGTCATCGTTTTTAATAAAAGTACAAATTAGAAATAAAGATAAGAGGCTGTAAAACCTCAAAATCAGATGAATTGACGTTAAAATCTAAAAACTAAAGAAAAGATGTGGATGGATGGTTAACTCGTCTTTTTTCTAAATCAATTAGGTCGTTAAATAACTCAAAATTGGCTACATAATACATGTGCTCGTCTATTTGGTAATAGTATAAGCCAAAATGAAGAAAATGGCCAAATGAACTTATGGATTAGCGAATGAATATTAATGCTTAGCAGGCATCACTAAAACAGTAAAAAATGAGATCCCAAAAGCCTTGAAACGCCCGATATACTTGATAACTGGAGGTTCACACCTGAGTCTTCGCAAGATCTTTTTGTTATATTTATAGAAGTAAGTAACTAATTAGAATCAACGCATTTTCGAGTTTTATGAATAGAAGAATTATTTTTTTGTTAGCATTAAGTTTATTTGGACTTAACACTGCACTTTTTGCACAGGCCATCATTTGCCCTTCGGTAAATGCTCAAATTGGAACCGGACCAAGCACCACAATTTGCCAGGGTAATTGCGCGGTTTTAACTGCGAGTGTTTTACCAATAAAGGAAACCACAACGTATAGTGTTGGAAGTATTCCTTTTGCGCCGCAGCCAACCGTTGGAGCAACAACTATTGTGCTAAGTGATGACTCCCAAGGCGGGCCATATCCCATAGGATTCAATTTTTGTTTTTTTGGAAACACATATAATCAGTTCTACATTGGATCTAATGGCTGGGTTGGTTTTACTGCGGGTCAAACCAACGCATTTACCTCGGCTGCTATTCCAAGCGCAGCATTCAACGTTCCTCGTAATTGTATAATGGGCCCTTGGCAAGATTGGCATCCTGGAATTGGAATAGGCCCTTACATCTCATACAGAACTATTGGCGTGGCACCTTGCCGTGCGCTTGTTGTAACCTGGTATAACATTCCGATGTTTTCGTGTACCACAACTTTTGGAAATTTTCAAATTATTTGTTACGAAACAACCAATATTATTGAAAATCATCTCACCAACAAGCCTAATTGTTTGGCTTGGGCAGGAGGAACATCAGTACAAGGTATTCACAATTTACCAGGAACTATTGGCATCGCAGTTCCGGGAAGAAACTCAACAGCATGGACAGCCGTTAACGAGGGCTGGAGATATACACCAAATGGTATCCCAACATTTACGATCAGTTGGGTTGGTCCATCAGGTCCTATTGCAACAGGATCTCAAGTAACAGTTTGTCCTCCTGCAACTGCAGTTTATACTGCAAATGCCACACTTGGAGGATGTATTGGTAGCACAAGTTTAGGCGGAACTGTTCAGGTGGTTGTTCAGCCTTCGCCCACTATCACCGCAAATTCAGCAACAGTTTGTGCCGGAACCGGAACAACTTTGGTAGCTGGAGGTGCAACTTCTTACACATGGCAACCTGGTAATATTTTCGGACCAACTGCATCGTTTACCCCTGCGGCAACATCAGTTTATACGGTTTACGGAACATCTGCTATTGGTTGTTTGGGTTTTCAAACAGTAACAATCACGGTAAGTCCTCAACCAACAGCTACGCCTGGAAGTAATAGTCCTATTTGTGTTGGAGGAACACTCAATCTAACATCTAATGCAGCGGCGAGTTATACGTGGACAGGACCAAATGCATTTACAAGCAATTTGCAAAACCCAAGCATATCACCAGTTACGGCAGCGGCGGCAGGAAATTATACGGTGAAAATAACTGCTCCCGGTGGTTGTACAACGCAGGCAGTTATCAATGTTGTCATAAATCCATTGCCAATTATCACGGTTAATAGTCCATCTGTTTGCCCTGGCATGGGAGCTACCTTAAATGCTGGTGGTGCAAGCACGTATACATGGCTTCCGCCAAACGTTGTTGGCTCTTCAGTTACATTTACGCCTGCTATAACAACAGTTTATACGGTTAATGCAACATCAGCCTTGGGTTGTACATCAAGTGCAACATCAACAATAACTATTAACCCTAGCCCCGTTCCTTTACCCGGAAGTAATAGTCCGGTTTGTACAGGTGCAAATATTAATTTGACAGTTAACGCGGCAACTTCATACACATGGAGTGGACCGAACGCTTTCAGTAGTAACTTACAAAACCCAACGATCGCAAATGCCACAACCGTACATGCAGGAAGTTATACTGTGAAAGTTACTAGCGCTTTAGGATGCACGGCACAAGCTGTTGTAGTAGTGGTTGTAAATCTTACACCAACAATCACTGTTGGTAATACAGGACCTTATTGCCCTGGTGCAACCATTCAATTAACGGTTACTGCTGCTAATTCATATACATGGACAGGACCTAGCTCATTCAACAGTAATTTACAAAATCCTACTATTGCAAACAGCACAACGTTAATGACAGGGCCTTATGTAGTAATTGTTACCGCAGTTGGTGGATGTATAAGTACCGGAACAACAAACGTTGTTGTGAATCCTGCTCCACAACCTACTGCAACAAGTAATTCACCAATTTGTTTAAACAAACAAATAAATCTTTTTGTAAACCCTGCTGCAAGTTCGTATACATGGAGTGGACCAAATGCATTTGCAAGTAATGCTCAAAACCCTACAATTGCAACAGCTTCATTAGTTAATGCAGGAAATTACACTGTTACTGTAACAAATGCAGCGGGCTGTACAAGCTCAGCTGTTGTGAATGTTGTAATAAATCCACTTCCTGTAGTTATGGTTAATAGTCCAACTATTTGTGTAGGATCAACATTTACATTAACGGCTATAACAGGAACTGCGTTTGCATGGACAGGACCTAATGCGTACAGCTCTGCATTACAGAATCCGCCATTTGCAAGTGCGCAATCTAGTTTGAGTGGAAATTATACTGTTTTGGTAACCAGCGCGCAAGGTTGCACCAATACGGGGGTTGCTAGCGTATTAGTTGTTGGTCTTCCAACGGTAACCATTGCAGGTAATAATACATTGTGTTCGCAAAACTTTAATGGTTCACCAAATACAACTACATTAACCGCATCAGGTGCTTCAACATTTACATGGACATTACCTGCAGGTTTTTCAGGCAACCCAAATTTAAATACAACACCTCTAGTTGTAACACCTCCTGTAACTTCCACATCACTAGTTGCAACAATGACGGTTGTTGGATCTGCAGGAAGTTGCACAAGCCAAGCGGTTATTCAAGTAACTGTGTATCCAAATCCAACCATTACTGCAACAAGTGGCAGTATGTGCGCGGGAACACAAGTTACGCTAAC
>JAWXAS010000138.1:0-25206 GCA_034439635.1 Bacteroidota bacterium
ACCCCGCAGTGCGACAAACATAGCAAAGGACAAACAAGCTTGAAGTGATAGCCCGATAAGGCGCCCAAATAATAAAAAATACTTTTTGAGGTTCGACTACTTACAATACTGCTCGTACAACTGCGGCGCCATAACATTTCCTAAGCCATCTGCCTTTTGAAGATCTGCGCAAGCTCCTTGTTTATCTTTGGATGCCATTTTTAAAGCTGCACGATTAACATACGCTGTTGAATAATCAAATTTTAATTTAATGGAGTAATCGATGTCTTTTATTCCTTCCACCACTTGCTTATTGCTACCTTTTGCCAATCCGCGATAGCACCAGCTCACCGGATTTTTCGGATTCATTTTTATTGCTTCATCAAGATCTACTATGGCATTTGTAAAATCGTTGGTGTTAATGCGCGCCATAGCTCGCGAAATACGAGCTTCTTCATCTTTTGAATTAGCGTCGATATAAACACTCCAATCACTTACTGAGCCTTTGTAATCTTTAAGTTCAAACTTTGTTTGAGCGCGTAGTTTATACAAGTTATAATCCTTTTTTGCTTCCGGCAATACTTTAATGGTTTCGTTAAGTTCTCTTAATGCATAAGCATATTCCTTTTGAACAAAACGGATCTCGCATTTCAAGATCATCACATCGTAGTATTTTTTATTTATTTCTAATGCAGAGGCGCACTCTTCCAGTGCTGTTTTATAACTTTTTCCAACGTACATTAATTTACCTCTATAATAATGGTACTCGGCATCGTCAACCTTTTCGTTTTGATACGCAAACAATGCTGAATCCAAATATTCTTTTGAGTTCTTATAATCTTTCATTAAAAAAAAGTTTATCCCAACTAATTTCAGCGTTTCAAAATCATTCGGACCGGTTTCTTGCGCTTTAATAAAATCCTTATCAGCTCCCGAATGATCTCCTTTCATCATTTTACAATATCCCATTTTTAACCACGATTCGTAATAATCGTTTTTAAGTTTTAAAGATTTTTTGAATTCGAGAATGGCCTTATCGTAATCTAAAGAATCTATTAGTTTTATTCCAGCTTTGTAAAGTGTAATGTGTTTTTCTATAGGAGCAACTATAGTTGTATCAATTCCCTCTAAGTCGGTCATAGATTGTTGTTTACCTTGGTCAATTAAGGTAAGATCCTCTTTTTTCTGCTTAGTCTTTTTCTTCCTTTGAGCCTGAACGAGCACAGGAAGAATGCCTATTAAAAGCACTAATAACCATCTATTTACGTTGTATTTCAAGTTTTGTTAAATCGCTTTCAGTTCTAAATATAATGTATTATCTTTAACAAAATTAACTCATTTTATTATGCCAATAGGAACCATTATAATTATTGTAATTTCTTTTTTAACACTATTTCTTTCATTCGTTACAATTCAACAAGGTTTTATTGGAGTAACGACTATTTTCGGAAAATTCAATCGCACTTTACGTCCGGGTTTAAATTTTAAGATTCCTTTCATTGAAAGAGTAAATAAACGAGTCTCTATTCAGAACAGAAGTTCAGAGCTTGGTTTTCAAGCTGTTACTATAGATCAAGCTACAGTTAACTTCACGGCAATGCTATTGTATGCTGTTTTAAACGCAGAAGAGGAAACGGTTAAAAACGTTGCTTTTAAATTTCTTGATGATCGTAATTTTATGCAAGCCCTTGTTCGCTCAGTTGAAGGATCGGTTAGAGCCTTTGTTGCAACCAAAAAACAATCTGAGGTATTATCATTAAGAAGAGATATAGTTGAAGCTGTTAAAGAGCAATTAGACAAATCATTAGAAGAGTGGGGATATCACTTAATAGATCTCCAACTAAACGATATTAATTTTGACGAGGAAGTAATGCGTTCGATGGCGAAAGTTGTTGCAAGCAACAACTTAAAAGCTGCCGCTGAAAATGAAGGGCAGGCATTATTGATCACTCGTACAAAGGCTGCAGAAGCTGAAGGTAATTTTATAAAGATCAGTGCTCTTGCCGAAAAAGAAGCTTCAAAACTAAAAGGTGAAGGTATTGCATTGTTTCGTCAAGAGGTAGCTAAAGGTATGGCAGGAGCTGCAAAGGAGATGGAAGAGGCTAAATTAGACTCGTCATTAATCCTTTTTAGTATGTGGACAGAAGCTGTTAAGAATTTCGCTCAAGAAGGTAAGGGTAATGTGATCTATTTGGATGGAAGCGTGGATGGTTTACAAAAAACCATGAAAGATATGATGGCAATGAACATGATTAACCAACCTACGAGCAAAAAATAACGTATAGTATAATAACCTAACAACAAACACAAATCATATGAAAATTAAACATCTACTTACAAATTCTTTACTAGGACTTGCACTAGTTGCCGGCCTATCGGCTTCTGCACAAAACGCAACCACGGTTAAGCCTTGTATTACATACGAAGCTATGGATGACGTTTTTGCTAAAGACCCTAAAGCAAAGGCAAGATATGAAAAGACTCAGAGCACCTTGCAAAAAGAATACTTGGAGTACGAAGCCAATAAGGCTGCAAATAAAATGTCTGCTCCGCCTGTGTACACAGTGCCGGTTGTATTTCATATTTTGCATCAAGGCGGTCCCGAAAACGTTCCGGATGCAAACTGTATTGCTGCTTTAAACTGGGTTAATCTTGATTTTGCTCGTGCAAATTTCGACGCAGGCAATACAGTAGCTCCATTTAATGCAAGTTATATTGATTCGGAGATCAAATTCATGCTAGCTAAAAAAGATCCTAATGGTAATTGTACCACAGGTATAATTCATCATGTGGATGCTGCTACAAGTTGGTCGCAGGCAACACACTCTTCAAAAAGTGTTTACACATGGGATCCTACTAAATATTTGAATGTATATATTGTTCAATCGATAGCTCCAACCACAACGGTGGCAGGTGGTGGCTTCATTGTAGGTTATACCTTCAAGCCTGGTACACATCCAACAGGGTCTCAAGAAGATATTATTGTATTTCGTTACGATTATCTTACAGGTGGCGATAATGCGCGTACACTATCTCATGAAGTTGGACATTGGTTAAACCTAGCTCATATTTGGGGTAATACCAACGCACCAAACGTTGCCTGTGGTGATGATGGAATAACCGACACTCCTGTAACAAGGGGGCATGAGTTTACTTGCCCAACAAGTTCTGCTAACACTTGTGTTCAAACAAATACTGTTTATAATAATCTTGATAATGTACAGAATATTATGAATTACGCTAATTGTACTTATAACTTCACTACCGGTCAAACTAATGCTATGCGAACTTCACTTGTATCTGCCTCTAGCGGAAGAAATAATTTACCTACTGCGGGTAATTTAACTGCAACCGATGTAAACGGGGCAGTAGCGTGTGCTCCTACCGCAGATTTTATGTCGATTGCAGTTAATGGTTATACAGTTTGCGCAGGACAGTCAATAAGTTTATTTAAAGATGTGTCGTATGGTGCTCCGGTATTAGCTCGAATCTGGACAGCAACAAATGGTGCTACCATTACAACACCTACAGGTTCATCTACTGTAATTTGGTTCCCTACTCCAGGTATAAGCGTTGTGAGTTATAGCGTAACGGGCGCTGCAGGCGGAAGTACTGCTTCTCGTACAATAACCGTTCTTGATGGTGCTGCAACTGCCACTAACGGCATAACCGAAAGTTTTGAAGGATCAGGTGTACCTCCTAACTGGAGTGTAGAAAATCCAAACGGAATTGGTTGGGTGCAAACATCTAATGCTGCGCTTCATGGTTCATTCTCGTTTATTTTAGATGGGGCCATCAGTTCTAGTGGATCAATAGATGTTTTAAACATGCCTATTATGGATTTTGCGGCTAACCCAGGAGCAACATTGCGTTTCTCTTATGCATACCGTCAAAAATCCGCTTCTCATGCCGATGTATTTAAAGTACAATTAAGCAGCGATTGTGGTGGAACTTGGAAAGATGTTTATGCTCCAAGCGCAACAGCATTAGCATTCGGTTCGGGAGGGGTTGGTGCATCTAACTTCATTCCAACACTTGCCGAGTGGAAAACTCAAGACGTGTCTGGTCACCCAAATTATGGAACTTTTGTTGGCAGTAACTCTGTATGGGCGCGTTTCTATTTCAAAGAAGCAACAGGTGGATTTGGTAATAAATTATATCTCGACAGTATTAATTTAGTTACTGCACCGGTTGGTGTAAACGAATTAACTCGTCATTTACGTTTAACACTTAGTCCTAATCCAACTAACGCTTCTGCAACCTTAAACTTTATATTAAGTAATCAAGCTGATGTTAAAGTTATAGTAATGGATGTTGCCGGTAAATTGGTAAGTCCTGAAAAAGCTTATACGCTTGCCGCGGGTGATCACAAGATTACTTTAAATGAGAATGGAACGCTTAATAAAGGTATTTACATTGTAAGTTTAGAATACAATGGTACTAAATTGGCAAGGAAACTCATTATAGAATAATTAAGAATTTAATAGCTTTAAAAGGTCCTGCCATTGTGCAGGACCTTTTTATTTGTTCTCGTTGCAAACGGAATTATCAAACGGCTACTCGAACTAACAAACCCAGAAAACAAATCATATTTACATATTACAATTTGTATTTGTAAATTTGCACTAGAATCATGTTTCATTTTTTATTAAGAACCATACCCCGTCCAATACTAATTCAGCTAAGTTTAATTTTTAGCAAGATAGCGCCATTGGTTTATTACGGGAATAGATATGAGGACCCAATTAGTGGTAAAACCTACCGAAAATTCTTGCCTTACGGTTATAGCGGCAGAGCAAAACGCAAAAATGTATTATGTCCGGGAAGTTTATCCTTAGAAAGACATCGTTTACTTTGGTTGTACTTAAAACAACGCACCGATTTTTTTTCAAAGCCACACAAAATGTTGCACATTGCGCCCGAGCAGTGTTTTTATAAATTATTTAAAGCACAAAGCAATTTAAACTATACTACGGGCGATTATAATAGTCCAATTGCAGATATACATTTTGATCTTCACAAAGCGCCATTTAACGATAATAGTTTCGACGTGATATTTTGTAATCATGTGTTAGAGCATGTTGAAGATTCGGCAGTGTGTATGAAAGAACTTTACCGAATTATGAAGCCGGGTGGTTGGGGAATTTTTCAAGTACCTTTGGATGTCGCAGCTCAAAAAACACTAGAGGATAAAAGCATTGTAACCGAGGAAGATCGTGAAAAACATTATTGGCAAAAAGATCACGTTCGTTTATTTGGATTAGACTATAAAGACAAATTAGCTGTAGCAGGATTTAATGTAACCATAGATGATTTTGTAAATACAATTTCTCCGGAATTACAAGATAGATACAGATTACCAAAAGGGGAGATGATCTATTTGTGCAGGAAGTGATTTTTTTTGCTATTATTTATTATTAAAGTTTCGTTTAACAAATTAGGGCATAATAATTGTCACATACCGATCATCTATGAAAAGAAAATTAACACTTGCTTTAATTGCGTTATTGTTTTATCAATTTGAGGCTCAAAATTTTATTTGGGCTAAAACCCTTGGGAGCACAGTTAGTTCCGCTGTTATGGGTAATGGTATAACGGTAGATAAGAATGGTAATGTTATTACCACTGGATACCATCAAAATACTGGTGATTTTGATCCGGGCTCTGGAGTTTTTAATTTAACTTGTCAAGGTCAGAAAGATGCTTTTGTCTCCAAATTAGACGCTTCAGGAAATTTTGTTTGGGCGAAGCAGTTTAGTTGAATATCGAATGAAAGATGTTTGGGCATAAGCTGTGACCAGCAAGATAATATTATTACTTGCGGTTACTTTCAGGGCACTGTTGATTTTGATCCAGGACCATCAGTATTAAGTTATTCTGCGCTTGGAATGGATCCATTTATTACAAAATTAAATCCTGCCGGTAATTTAATTTGGTCTAAACAACTTCGAGGTTCAAGTAACAATGTACAATCTAACGCAATCTCAGTAGCTTTAGATAATAACGATAATATTTATGTTGCAGGATACTTTCAAAATAGCCTCCCTAATGTTTTAGATTTTGATCCAGGACCTGGGACTTTTACATTATCTGGGTTTGGGGCTGGATCAAATGGAACATTTTTGCTTAAATTAGATGCTTCAGGAAATTTTGTTTGGGCGAAACAATTTGGTGATTTTGGTGCTGACGTCGGTTACGATTTAAGGGTAGATAATACTGGAAACATTTGGTGTGCCGGTTATTTCTCTAATATTCCTGATTTTGATCCCGGTAGTGGTACTTATACTTTGTCTTCTTCAGGACAATCGGATCAGTTCTTATTAAATATTTCCAATGCTGGTAACTTTATTTGGGCTGGAATGATTGGATCCG
Organism: Bacteroidota bacterium; assembly: GCA_034439635.1. Taxonomy (GTDB): domain Bacteria; phylum Bacteroidota; class Bacteroidia; order B-17B0; family Aurantibacillaceae; genus Aurantibacillus. Next base: position 6,352 of record JAWXAS010000138.1, read on the forward strand.
GCGCTCAAGAGTCTGGAACGTCCGTTTGTACAACAAGTAATGGACGCATTTATTCTACTGGTTATTATGGCGGGACAAGTGATTTTAACATGGGATCAGGGACATTTCAAATGACCCCTAATGGAATTGACGCTTATGTTTATAAGCAATGCCAAACTTTTACCTCCATAAATGCAACTTTAAATTCTTTGGATCTAAAGATATTTCCTAACCCGAATAGTGGTAATTTTACCTTGGATCTGGAAGCTGCGGCAAATATAGAAATTATTAATTCCTTAGGAATAACAATATATAATGATCAACTGAATAATGGTAAACATAATTTCAATATTAGCAAACATCCTTCAGGTTTATATATCTTGAAATTGAGTAGTAAAGGAGAAACTAAAACTATAAAACTGATTAAGGATTAGTTTGAATAAGTATTATTGTTTTTTGTTAAACCATAAATAGATTTCATGTTTGAAATTTAATCTGAGATTTCTTTTTTCTCCTCCACCAAATGAACGCCATCCTCCTTTAGGAGCACTTTGCGTTGACGGTACAATACACCAATAGATTTTTTAAAGGTAGCCTTACTCATACTAAAGCGTTTCTCTATTTCATCCGGTGAGCTTTTATCGGTAAGATTCAAAAATCCATCGTGATGCGCAAGATAGTCTAAGATAATATCGGTTGATGACAACACATTTTTAAAACCAACAGGTTGCAAGCTAATGTCCACTAATTTATCGGGACGAATTAATTTTACATATCCTTTTAAAAAATCGCCAATATGAATATCTTGATAAACATCATTGGCATATGTCAAACCCTTATAAGCGTTATTAATAATACAACTAAAACCTAAAGAAGATTCGTCGTATACCAAAAGATCAACTTCTTCCGCTTGTTTTAAAGCAATTGTTTCAGTTTCAAAATATTTATTGAGTTTACTTGTAGCAACAATACGTTGGCTAACTTCGTCCAAATATAAATAAACAACATACTCGAATCCTTCAAACATTTTATGACGTTGTTCTTTAAAAGGAACTAAGATGTCTTTTTCTAAACCCCAATCTAAAAAAGCACCGATCTTACTTACACTAATCACCTTTAGAAATGCAAACTCACCAACTTGGGCATGTGGCTTTAGGGTTGTAGCTATAATGCGATCTTCAGAATCTTTGTAAATAAAAACATCAACGCTTTCACCAACATTCATATCTCCCTTTACGTACTTTAAAGGTAAAAGCACTTCGCTATTCTCGTTATCCCCCAAATAAGCTCCAACACTGGTGTGTCGCAATATTGTAAGAGTATTTGTTTTACCAATTTGTAACATATGAATTTGAGGCAAAGATAAGGTTTAAAAGGGATATTAGTAGAATGCTTAGCGCATTATTACCATCTTTCCAAAGTCTTTCACAAAATATTTATCGGCAGAAGTACCTGCTTTTTCAACGGAGGCATCGTTTAAGCGTGTAATTACTTTATATAAGTATACACCATTACCAAGTTTATCACCAAAGTCATCTTTTCCGTCCCAACTGTAATCGGTAATATTTCTTCCAATATGAATGTTGCCCAGTTCCTCTCTTGTAATTTCTTTAACCACTTTTCCACTCACGGTCATAATTTGTATTGTAAAAACGTCGGGCACTTCGCTTCCGGTGAGCGTAAATACGAATTTTGTATTTGTACTAAATGGATTAGGGTAATTGAGCACCGAAGTAACGCTTGGCTTATTCTTTATCTCAAATTGTATCTTATATTCTGTGGAGCCCGACCTGTTAGCAGTTCTATCTTTACCTTGAACCGTTAACTCATACAAACCATCATTCAACAGGGTAGGGTTAAAATTTATTTTGCAACTATTGTTGGGTAAGCTCGCCGGTGTAAATAAAAGATCGTTCAAAAAATAAATTCGTTTACTTGTTGATTGCCCCGGATATTTTAGGTACACGGTAAAGGCAGAGGTGTCGTTTAGGGCTAGAAACTTATTCTCGTCTTTTAGCGTTATTAAAACATTGGGTTTTGCCGATACAAGATCCCCATTTAGTATTCTAATACCATCAAATGTTACATCCAATAATGGATTCGTAATATCCTTATTCACTTTAAATAATAGGCGGGCAATATTATTAAAATGGTCTTGTTCCTTTTGATATTTTGGATGTGAAGGAGGATTTACATCTATCCATAAAGCATTATTACCAACATACTGTATACTGCTTAAGGAAATGGTATCCATGATGATTTCGCCCGGTGCAAAATTATTACGTTTGATCTTTTGTGGCAAAGGATGAATCACCTTATTATTATCTTCTATCCAATAGGTAAATACTAAACTATCTATAAAATTTACCTTACCAATATTTTCAATAGGTATTTTATATTTAACTTGATCTCCTTCCATTAATGTATCGTTAATAGCAGCAAAACCTTTCAAAGGATTAATTGCACACTCAGGTGCTTGATCGTAAATTATTTGCCATTTTTTAAGTTGAGGCGACGTACGAAAGATATTATCTTTCATTAGTGCTACTAATTGTAAGTTTGGATAGATCGAAGCATCTACATAATTATACAAAGCCAAAACGTCTGTACTGTCTTTTACAAAAGTGGCTAAGGTATCTTTTTGTCCGTTTGCTTTTATCCCAACCACTTTTAAAATAGTTGTATCTCCCGGATTTGAATCAAACGGTTTTAATTGCCAATGTAAACTTTTCCATTTATAAGAAGGGCCAATAATTTCGGAAGCAACAAAACCGGTATTCCATCTTGTTTTAATACTATCTTCTAAAGTAATAATATCATTTTTCTTTAATCCCCTTACTTCATGCCCTTGTCCGGCGGTCATTCCTTTTTTTCCAAAAATGATCATTGGAATAGTGTCTTTTGTTGTTCGTATATTTACAGCACCAAAACTTTCAAACGCATTGTATAAAGAGTTACTGTATGACTCAACCTGAGCGTAATTTGGGGTTAATGCCCCCATTGTATAAGCTAACACATAATGGTTTGGCGAAATAGCATTGATGAAAGTCTCCATGGTATTTTGCCAGTTGCTAAAGCCGCAATAATTACTTTGCCCAAATGAATACACATACAATACTTGATTATCAACGCAAACACAATTACTGTATGTTCCTGGTCCGGCCAATGGGTAGTTAATAGATACTACAGGCTGGGGTTGACCACTTATGGAGTCAAACACTGCAAAGTTCCAACCATCGGGCGCGCAACCCCAATTAGAAAGAACCTGAAGATTGAAAGCATAAGTAATGCCAACACCACTAATATATGGAGACATACCATTTTGTGCTTTGATTGAGTTTACATTATTATTAAAATCAAATCGGCGTAATAGTCTATTGTACTTAACAAACTGATATTTATTGTTTTTAAATTGATGAAAGTGCGCTTGGCTCCATCCGGTTTTAAGACCTACGGTTTGAAAAGAGCTTTCTCTCCAAACAAATTTATCACTTGGCAAGGTTGAATCCTTTGAAACTCTCCAGAAATAAACTGTGCTATCTGCATATGGTAACGAAACATTCCAGTCAATAACACCTCCTTCGCTTGTTATTAAAGTTTGTGAAATGGGCGCAGTAAATTTATCGCATGTATCTAATTGAAACTTATAGCGTGTTAACGGCGCAAAAGGATCGCTGGTGCTTGCGCGTAAAGTAAGGCTTGAAGCTAAGGGTATTATTGCAAATTTATATGGATACACAGGTACAATATCGCCGCCTTGAATAAACAGATCAACAGTGCCAATTGTGGCGTTGTTTCCTTTTGTAATTTCAATCGTTTCGTTGAATTGATCGAGACGAACTTTAAATTTATTTAATCCAATACCTTTTGTAAAATCAAGGGGTATATAAAACTTTAAACTGTCGCGATAATAAGGCGCTGCGATCCGTTTTAAATAAACTGAAGAATCGTTATTTGGAAAGAAACGTTCAACCTTTACAAAGAAAGAATCTTTGCGAGCCAAGCTTAAATTTTTATGATAAATAAAAATACCGATAGAATCGACGTGTTTTTTTGTATCAAATTTTACATCATTATTTTGAACTGCATAATCGGGCTGCATGCCGGTGAAAACTTTTATAGAAGGATCTCCGTGCAGGGTCATGTCAAGTCCGGTATACCTAACGGCTTTATCAAAATACAACGAGGAATTAAGGGCAGCGTGTTTCATAGAATAGCCAATTCCTTTTCCGTATTGTAAACTACTAAGTGCTTGGTAAAAAAAGTAGCTATAGTAATTTAGCGCATGAATATATCCAACAGAAGTTGCCGACAAAAAACCAATGGATCCAGCTTGGTTGGAGAATACAAACTCTTCGCTAATAGAGCGCGACGAAGGAATATGAATTTCACCTGAGTAGCATGAGTTAGCAACCACAAAAGGATATCTTCCTGAATTATTATAAGTGTCAGGATCATCAATGGCTTGATCAAATCCAACGTTAGAGCCGTGGCCAAAAAAAGTGATCAAGGAAGCGCCGTTACTAATGGCACTTTTAATACTATCACTTATTAGAGTTTGAACTGGGGCTGTAGTATTTTTTTTATAGGTAAATACTTTAGCGCCAAACAAAGTATCTTCAATGGTGGCCTTGTAACCATCCATGTAAGAACTTAATTGATTAGTTAATTGAGGTGTATCACCACCTACAAAATGTAATACGTTCTTTTTCCATTCGGCTAAGCCTGATGTTTCGTGTTGCTGCACTTTTGTAAGGTAGGTTGTAATATCTGTATTGCTTATTGCCGCCAAACGCCCCACGGGGATCTCAGGATAGGTACCTAATGAGTTGGTGATGCCAGCCGTAAGTAAATTATCACTGCTGGGTATTCCTATGGTTGGAAGAAGATTGAAGAGCTGCGAAGAAGCATACAAATTATTGCAAGCAACACCTTTTCCTAATAAAAATAAATAGGATGGTGGAGTTGGTAAGCTATCGTGCAAAAAGCGAATGAAATTTCGGATTGCTTGTGGATGTTTATTTACACCATAACCAAACTGCTCATATAACTCAATGATATTTGCCGTAATAACATTATAGCTGCCTCCTGTGTTAGATTGTCTATATGTTTTATAGGTTTGCGCTGAAGTTGAAAAATTAGGATGATAAATGATCACAAACGCATTAGATGCATTTGTACTTTTAAAATTAGTGAAGGGTTGACCCTGATTTACATCCAACAAAGCATTCACAGGAATAAAATTTGATTCCGCGTTTATAATTACCTGTTTTTGCCCTCCCGAATTAGGAACAACCATTCGCGCATTACCTCCTAATAGATAAACCGGGATCTTTTTACCATTGGTTATATCGTAAGCAACAATACTATTTGTTGTTCCAATGTTTGGATTTGCCAAAATAAAACTCTGTTTTGGCGGACCAGATATATCATCTATAAAAAGAGAATTAAATAAATAACCTGATAGAGATGTGATTTTTGGATATTTGAAATTTATATAATGTAAAGATGAGGAATTATTGAATGCAAAAAACGAAGCGTTAGCAACCGAAGAAAGTAAAAAATTTGTAGTGTTGCCAATATCAGTATTGTTTAAAGTATAGGTTAAACGTACAGGTTGATATCCATAAAATAAAGAATCATTGAGCGTAACTGTATTTGAAAGATTGTTTATATAATCAAACTTCACTTCATGATCAATGGATGAGTTTAAATTCATTGATGCTCCTGAATAATTAACTTTGAGATAACAATTAAGCGGTGTTGATGTGTAAGATAATAGATTTGTGAAATTACTTGTAAGCGTTGTTCCTTTATTAAAATTAATTCCCGGGCCCTCAGCTTGCGTATATCGCGGGTCGCTATAAATATTTTGAACATCCGAAACAGAATTATAAGTGCTAGGAAAGCTGTAGATCAACTCGGAATAAAAGTGATCGGCCAAAGGATAATTGGCAATAGTGCTATCAGTTTCCTCTTGATAGCGCAGATTACTTATGGAACTATTTACCGTGAGATAACCAAAAATAGTATCGTTGAAAATAGGAATGTAGGGATTAGGGAGATATTTTACACCTGAATAAAGTAATGAATCGTAGTCGCGTTGTAAATGACTCGCATAAAATTCAACGTAATCGTTCAAATTGATCTTATTATCACTTTCACCAAATATATAAAGGTGTTGTTCTTTACCCTTAATAAATAATTGCAAATTCTTTGGGTTAAGCGTTTGCAAGTTAAATTTTGCAGAAAGTGTTGTCGAGTCAATTCTGTAGACCCCATCTTTACTGATAGGAAATTTAAAGTAGGTTTGCGAAAATCTTACCCAGCTATTGCCGTAATTTTGAGCAGCCAGAAAGCTTGTAAGAAGTATTAGGACAAGCGATATGTAAAGCGTCCTACATTTCATTTATTTATTTTGCTTCTTATTAAAATCTATCTTCAATGAGAAGATGTTTGAATAGAGTGCCAGTGAACGGTCGCCAATATCGGTTAAAGCATAATCTAATGTAAAAATGCGATACTTAATTCCTACACCAAAATTCGGCTGAAAACTTGTGATCTGTTTAGTTCCTAAAGGGTCGTATTGTTTTTGAATATTGCCAACTCCACCGCGTAAGAAAACAAAACCTTTATAGCCAACTTCAATACCAAAGGCGGGCTCTAAACTCCAAAGGTCGCTTTTTATAACTGTATTTCTTAAACCGTCGAAGGTGTTTATCAAATTCAATTCTCCTGAAGTTGAGATCCTGTCTTTCCAAAACAAAAATGTTTTTGAAGCCCCAAAAATTATTTTTGGCATTGTAACCTCCAGCGAATTGCTTGGAATCTCATTTCCTGTTTGTGCAAATACCGCTTTTTGATCGTCGGTTAAATTATAACTCCAAGCATTAAACGTTCCGGTAATGTCTCTTCCTAAGGCGCCAAACTGCCAGCCTTTGTAATTGTAACGGGCTCCTGCATCTAAACCAAAACCCCAGGCTCCACCAAATTCACCAAGACGACGGCGAATAATTTTAAAATTACCACCTAGTTCAACACCTTTTAATTTTGGAATAGTGCGTGCATAGCTTAATAAACAAGCAAAATCAACGGCGTTAAATGTTTTAATTCTGCTGTAATCAACATTTCCATTTGCATCAACAAGATCGAGTGTGTTTGGAATATTATCTACACCAAAACGTAAAATGGTAATACCTGCAACGCTATTGCTATCAATTCGTTTTGAGGCGGCCATAAAATCGTATTTAGCTATGCCCGCAAAATATTCGGCATGCATAAGGGCAACTTCAAGATCAGGTTTTTGTTGTAAAAGACCGGCCGGATTCCAATAACCGGAATAAGCACCGGTAGTAGATGCTACTCCTGTATTACCCATTCCTAAGGCGCGAGCACCCACACCAATATTTAAAAACTCGTTACTGTACTTTACAATTTGTGCCTTAAGTGCAAGGTTTATCGTAATTAGAACTGTTAAAACGTAGAATCTCATGCTATTTATAAAATTAGGTTATTTCCAATGAATTATCTAAGGATTTAACGCATTCTTTTGACAATTATTGCTGTACAAATAGGCTAGTTTTGATGTAAAAAGCCGGGCTCCCTTGTAGTTCATATGAAAGTGGTCGATGAAGAGTCCTCGTTGGTTGCAGTAGGGGGTAGAGCTTAAATTCCAGTGCTGTAATTCGTTTATTTCTGCATAGGCATCCACTATGGTTACTATTTGCTGCTTATTTAAAAGGTCGATCTTTCCGCCCGCAAACATTGGTGAGCTAACAAGAATGAGCTGGATGTTATTTTGCTTACAAAAGGTAATGATTTCTTGAAAACACTTTCCATTCATAGCGGTAAAACCAGCCGTATAAGGCTTTGCCAGCTTTAAGCAAGAGCCATTTTCATAGTCATTCCTTACGTAGCCCTTATAAAAGCGATCATCTATTTTTCCGTTTATGCCAAGCCACGAATGTAAACTTGTATTGAGATTTCTATATCCCGTATAAGGCCACGAATAAAAAGCATTGTAATAAAAATATTTCATGCGAGGATCTATCTTATCGAATTCATCCAATAAAGTTTTGTTCTTAAAGAAGGGAAAATAATTATTGAACTCCATGATGTCGCCATCCACATTTACATTATGAAGATCTGTTTCGAGCAAAATACATTTGGGCAGGGCACTATTTTGTAAGTAAGCCTTTAATACTGCTAAAGAAACACGTGGCGTTGCTCCACTTAAGCTTAAATTAAAAGAATTACTTCCTGTTAGCGAATCAAATAGAGCTGTGTTATAGTGCATGGCTACTCTCGAAGAACCAAGGAAAAGGACATCAAAGTCATTCTTTTCAAGAAAGGCTGTTCGGTATTTAGCATAATAACCTTGCTTTTGAGTAAGCAGCCCTTTCCAGTGCAAATAACGCAAAGCATATAGGCCTATAGTAAAACAAACAACGTATATAAGGGCCTTTTTTATCAAAACTGAAAATAAATAAAAGTGTTTGCGTTAAAATCACCAATCATAAATAAGATCCATACAAGGATCATATAAAATGCAGGTTTTAAATTTTTGTATAGTAAAGGAAATCTGTTTATCAAAGCAAACTCTTCATTGAATTCTTTTACAAATAGAAATAGGCAGAGAAAAAATAGCATCCAACATTGCGACCCACTTTGAAACAAAGAGAATACATTATGCCCAAAAAATTCTGTACTAAAAATATGTCGGTACATATAACTTAGATCGGCAGTGCTATTGGCGCGAAAGGCAATTAATGAAAGCGTGTGAAATGATAGAAGATATAACCAACCGATCATCCTTGGAGCCTTGAAGGATGGAAACGTTTTCTTCACAAAGATCTCTAAAAGATACATTGTGCCGTGCATGGCCCCCCAAATTACAAATGTAAAATTTGCACCATGCCACAATCCACTAATTAGAAACACAAGAAATATATTAAACATCCATCGCGTATACGAAACCCTGTTACCGCCTAATCCAATGTATAAATAGTCTCGGAACCAAGTTGTGATGCTAATATGATTTCGTGTCCAAAATTCTTGTAATGACGAAGATAGTAGGGGTCTTCGCCAATTCAAACTTAAGTTGATATTGAATAGTTTAGCCACGCCGGTTGCAATATCACTATAACCACTTAAATCGCAATACACCTGAATTACAAACATGGCGCCGGCTAATAAAAATTGAAAGCCGTTATAGTATTGAGGTTCATTAAAAACTTGAGTAACAACTTCGCTTAAATTATCGGCAATCACCATTTTTTTAAAATATCCCCAAATAGTGAGTCTTGCCAACGAACCCCAATCAATGTTTTTGAAGTATGAAACCGCTTTTAATTGAGGCATTAGTGTATTGTATCGTACTATTGGGCCAGCTACCATGTGAGGAAAGAACGAAACATATAAAAGAAAATCATAAAGCGTATCGTTTGGTTTATATTTTCCACGATAAACATCAATGGTATAGCTTAAAGATTGAAGCGTGTAAAATGATAATCCTGCCGGAATGATCAAGCTCTCCATAAGCGAATAAGAACTACCTGAGGCGTTATTGATAAGTTGAACGCCTGAATTAAAAAAGAAAGCTGAATATTTAAAGGCAGCTAATACACCAATATTACTGACGATACTAAGGTACAAATAGAGTTTTTTACGATCGGGTACATTTTGAATTTGTTTGGCGCACCAAAAATCAAAGGCAGATGTGCCAATAAGCAATAACAGGAAGTATGGGTTATAAGTGAAATAAAAATAATAAGACGCTATCAGCAAAAAATAATTCCTAAACCGTTGAGGAATGATCCAATACCCAATAAAAACTATTGGTAAAAAAACGGTAAATATAAGTGAGTTGAATAGCAAAAATTAAAATGGTTTTTTACGCAATATTTTTCTCTCACTTGCTTTTCGTTTACTATCCAATCGCTTACGCTTTGTAGCTTTTGATACTTTTGTTGGCTTGCGGGGTTTAGCTTTTACAAATAAACTTTTCAAATGGGTTCTGAACTTATCCATTGCATCCTTTTTATTTTGTAATTGAGTTCGATGTTTCTCGCACCATACCTTCAATATCTCTTCTTTTGACACATATTTGCTCTTTGCGATAATGGTTTGCTTTTCTTCTTCAGTTAAAATACCAGAGTTTATTACGTCAAACTCAACACCAACCTTTGTTTCTACCTTATTAACGTTTTGACCGCCCTTACCGCCGCTTAAAGCCGTTTTAAAAGATAATTCGTATCTAATAATATCATCTATGCGCTGGTCTGTTAACATTCCTTTATTAATAATCCTTTGAAGGTACAAAATTTATAGTATGCTTTTTTTCTAAATTTATACATGAGACTTTTAATATTTCTTGTGTGCAGTGTTACTATTTTAGGGGCACAAACCATTGAGGATTGTAAGAAACGCTTTGATGCACACCTAAACTTTAAAGGCAGCCTCAGTAATTTAGTACGATTTGATAAGCAAAGCATTACTATTTACAATGCAAAAGGACAAAAAGAGTTTACAGCTTATCAAAAGGAAATTCCAATGCTGGCCGAGGTATTTGAAAACTATGATGCCAAAGCTGCCGCTAAGTTTTATAAGAATAAATCAAGCAAGAAGCTAAGTAAACAACAAAGAGACAGTATTCGCATTTATCTTGATATCCCCAAAAAAAACAGGGAGAAGATAGAAGCTCTGCCGCTCAATGGCATAAAGGTTGCAATAGACGCAGGCCATCTAGCTTCTTCGTTTACTGAAGCTATGAACGAACAAAAATTTCTTTATTTTTTACGCGACAGCTTGAAAAACACTTTAGATACCGTAAAGATATTTGAAGCGGATCTTACTTATAAAACTTCCATGATCTTAAAAGCAATGCTGGAAGAGAAAGGCGCAACAGTTTTTTTAACTCGGCCAACGCAAAGCTTAAGCACATTTGGATGTAACTATAGTTATTGGTTTGCCAATTACAAGAAAAAAGTACTGGATAGCTTATTACAAATAAATAAATTGGAGGCTGCAGAATATAGAAAACTAAATAACTTACCGGAGTATAATTTCTTTTGGGACTTTTTTAGAGATCATGAATTGAGTAATCGCGCAAGGATCATTAATGCTTTTAAACCTGATGTAACAATCGTTATTCATTACAATGTGGATGAAAAAAATGTCCCCTGGAAAAAAACTAGTCCTAACGATTTTACAATGGCCTTTATTGGTGGAAGCTTTACCGCCGAGCGATTGGATAACATGGAATCTAAATTGAATTTCTTAAGATTATTATTTGGAGAGCAAATAGACAGATCGGAAAAGATATCGCATATAGCAGTGCATGAATTTAGTGAGAATTTAAAGATACCCATTGCTTGTTCAGAAGATGCTGATTACTTAAAAAACAATTGCATGTGTTCAAAAAGTCATGGTGTGTTTAGCCGACAATTGATCTTGTGCAATAAAATAAATTCGCCCTTAGTGTACGGCGAAAGTTTATTTCAAGATAACGTTGATGAGTGCAGATGGCTTATGAAAAATACGATAACCATATACGGCGTAAAAACCAACGATAGAGTTGTAAAGGTTGCGAAGAGCTATTATAACTCTATCTTGCAATATTTTACAAAATAGAAATCCCCCAACGTTTGTTGAGGGATCTTTAAAAAATATTTTTAAAAAAATTATTTCTTTTTAGAATAACGCGTGCGGAATTTATCAACGCGACCAGCAGTATCTACTAACACTTGTTTACCAGTATAAAACGGGTGTGAGGTCATAGAGATATCTAATTTTACTAATGGGTATTCGTTGCCGTCTTCCCATTTAAGAGATTCTTTTGTTTCAGCACAAGAACGAGTTAAGAATGAGTAACCATTACTCATGTCTTTAAACACGCATAATCTGTAGCTTTCTGGATGTGTTGCCTTTTTCATAGTATCAGTGGGTTTCAATAATTTGGGATGACAAATATACAACAGAAAGATTAAATTTACAAATTGTCGTATATTGCTGATATTTAGATATTTGTATTGATTTAGGATAAAGTATATTGCTATGAATAATTATTAAGAAACAGGGAATGTACCAAAATTAAACGCCCTTGCCAAAGACAAGACCTCTTAATAAAATAAAAGCATTTATTATTCTGTGACCACTATTCGTGCTTTTACTTAATCACGCTGATCCTTTTTCTAAAGTAAGCATCGTTAGATCGCACATTAAGCAAATATATTCCTGGGTCTAGATCAGAAATATTTATTTTATTGTTTAACTCTTGCGCTAATACCAATTTACCTTTGATATCGTATAATTCTATTTTATCAGCAATTACATTTTCTTCTAATTCTACATTTATAATATCTTTTGCGGGATTAGGGAATACCTTTACATTATGTAATAGTATTTCTTGTTCTTCCAAACCAACATCTGCTAACGAATTAACTGTAATATTAAAGTCCTTTGTTGTTCCGTTTATGTCTTTAGTTGTTTGATAACTTACATTGATCAAAGGCGATCTATAAGTAGATGCCCAATACTCATAATCACGAAGAGTGAACGTGCCGGTAAAAGCACCAGTACCCACAATGGTATATGTGCGTGTAATCTGTAGGCAGTTGGTGTACTTATTTCCATTAGGAAGGATTACTGTTCCGGCCCCAGTTCCGGTTACAACCATATTGCCGGTATAATTTACTGTTGTGGTTGGATCGAAACTTGCCGTAGCTGCGAATGCGTCATTACTTGAAGTGCCATATCCAAAAGGCCAAACCATCCATTTTGCGGGGTTAGAAAATATAGTACTAGTTCCGTTTGTTACATCCGCACTACCAAGATCATCAAGGGTACTTGTTTGAGAGTTGAAATATTCATAATAGCCTGATCCATCATCTTGCGCAATATTAGCCGCCGGAAATAAACCTACAGAAGGTGTGGTACTTGAATTTACATAGGTACTAGAGCTGGTTCCCGAAAGAATCGCTAAAGAAGTAAAATTCCAATTTTTATTGGTGCCAATTGTTTTTGGAATCGCTACTGTTGAATCATAACTTGTGTTTGCTTTCATATAACCTACTATAGGTGCATTATTGGCTTTTGTTAAGGTTAACTGCGCGCTCATGTTTATACTTATAAGCGAACAAATTGCTAAAATGTAATTTTTTTTCATTGACTAGTCTAAATTGGTTTATCAAATTTAATAAATTATTGTTTGAGATGAGCCATAAACAGCATATCTTAACCAATCATTAAACACATTACCATGTTAAAAAGCCAGTTAAAATTTGTTTTAGCCATTATTCTTTTTTCAAATTTACTTAAAGCCCAAGATGAAGTAAACCCTTACAAAAAACTTACTAAACAGTTCATTGGTGCAGTTAAGCGCAATGAGCCCTATAAGAATTACCGGTTTTTTGATACTACTTTCTATGGTCGATCTATTGAACAGCAAACCGACAAAACTATTCAGCGCTTCATTAAAAAAAATGGTCCCATAGTTGCCATTGAGAAAACCGAATTAGATACACAAGGTTGCAAAATGGCTGCAGCAACTTCCATAAGGGTAAAAGATGGAAAATATCTTTGGTATCATTACTACGATCAGGGCTCTTATATTACGCGTTTTGAAATTGATACGTTTTCAAAGCAATGGTTCTATATTCCGGAACCTGTTGCAAATGTAAATTACACAAAGCGCGAAATTCTCCTTCAGCCAAACGGTTTTATTCAATTACCCGGAACTTTATACTTACCAAATACTCCAAAAAAATGTCCTGTTGTAATTATGGTGCACGGAAGCGGTCCGCACGATCGCAATTGCAGCTTTGGTAAAAATAAAATATTTCAAGATATTGCTTTGCAATTGGTACAAAAGGGAATTGCCGTGTTTTTATATGATAAACGTACGTATGTGTATCAATACATCGATCCGTTTCCAATGGATAGCATGGATTATAATTCCGAAACCATAGAAGATGCCGTAGAAGCATTTTATGTGATCAAAAAAATAAAAGAATTAGATTCTAATCGTGTTTTTATTGCAGGCCACAGCCAGGGTGCTATGTGCGCGCCATTAATTGCAAAACAATGTAAGGGTTTAAAGGGATTAGTTTTAATGGCTGCGCCCGGAAGAAGTTTATTAGAAATCATTCCTGAGCAATTAGATTACGTTTTAACAACAGTTGAAGCAGAAGACAAAGAAGAATCGGAGAAAATTCATAACGCTATTAAATGGCAAGTAAAAAATGCCTTAAAGCCTGATCTTATTTTAAAAAGCAAAGTACTATTACCTTTTGGTGCCAAAGCAAAATACTGGTTGTTTGATAGAAATTATAAAGTTTTGGAGGAAGGAAAAAAATTATCCTTACCAATTGTATTGCTCCAAGGTGGAAGAGATTATAACGTTACCAAAAAAGATTATGATTTATGGATAGAGGCCATGAAAGGAAAACCAAATTTTAAATCATACTGGTTCGAAAATTTGGATCATATGTTTTTTGAAGGATCAGGAAAAGCAAAACCAGCCGATGTTTTAAACATTGGGCATGTTTCCAAATCAATAGGCGATAGAATAGGGGAGTTTGTAACTGGTACAAAATAGGGATATTTCTTTCCTTTCAGCTCTTACTTAGCGATATGGTGCAAAATGCTCAGAAATTTCAAAAATGTTTTTCAGTAATTTGGGCGCCCTGGCGCGCCTGCCTGCCGGTAGGCAGGCTTTCCGTTCCAAGCCTGTTTGTCCTTTGCTATGTTTGTAGGGCTCCGGTGACTTCCTTTGGTCGCCTCCTCGCCCATCAAACATAACGCAAAGTACGGCAGCGGGCTTTTCACTTCAATCGCTGGCGCGACACCGCGGTTCAGCTTGCGGGACAAAATGTTCTGTGCAAATGAGACCGCAAATTTTTCACCGAAAAGCCAACCGAACTGCCGCGCCAAGGATGCGAAAGGTTTAGCTCTTTTTTGTGAGGCTTTTCGCCGAACAAAAAAAGCCGAAGCGAAGCGGAGCCTGCAGCAGCCCGCCCGGGCGCCCAAATAAAAAATTACTCCTTATTTATTCTAATAACCTCTCTGTACAAAAACTTCTCTTGAGTGCTTTCGAAAGGGCGGTAAATATAATAGGCGTAACCATCTTTGAGTTTTATTTTGTCGGCGGTGATGTTTACAAACTTATGCACGCCTTTTATTTGTCCGCTTTGGTGGTCGATCAACTTTAACGAAACATTAGCGCCGTTTTTAAAGAGGGCGTATACTTTATTTTCCGAATCATCAACAAACAATTGTTTTTTCCAAGTGCGCCAGTTTTTTGGGTGATGATAATTAACGGTTACGCTATCGATCAAAACATTGTCTTTATTAAAATGAAAAATGCGATCGTTGTAATGATTGAATAAGCAAAGCGTATCTTTTAAAATAAATATCGGAGCGTATAAAGGTTCGTAAAATTGAGAACGCGTAAAACCACTCATTAATGCGGCAATTACTTTTTTATCGACTTTATAGATCTCTGCAAGACGCCTAGCTTCAAGCTGACCGCGAGGAGGGAGAAAATAATATTCGAAATTATAAAGATCCATTAACGAACGGTTAACAACATTGCAAAGTAATTTATGTTGTTTAGGATCGCTTTTACTTAAAGTGTAATAATTAAAAGCGGGGTAATCGGGATTTTGATCGTTGTAATAATAATTACCATTAGCGGTATCATTAACAGGTTTTAAACTTCGTTCGTATTCTTTTTTAGTAATGCCTGTTATACTAAAAAAATTATCGCTGATCTCAATGCGCAAAATACTATCCTTGCACAATACGTTTGTATTGCCTAAGTAATCGTGAAAAAACTTTTGAGCTTCACCGGCTTCAGGAGGAATGGGCAGCGACATAAATTCTTTACCGGAATAATCGGTAAGTTTGATTTCGGAGCGCTTTAATTCGTTTTTTGATGTGAGGAGTACCAATTTATCTTCATAAAAGTCGAAATCGTAAATACTGTAATTGGGCTTGCCAACCAGGGTTTCGGGCTTATTTATGGCAAAAACATCCACATCGGCCAAAATAGTTGTTTTTTCGCGAAGCTTAATATTTATTGAAATTGTATCGTTGTTAGCGATCTTTAATTGGCTGATATAGCTCTCAAAAGAAAGATGATGAGTGCTTAAAGCATAGGAGTTATTTTTAGAAACATTTACTTGAAGTTCTCCGTACTTATTGGTAAAGCCAACGTTAAACTGATTGAGTTTAATTGCCACTAATTCAATTACTTTACCTGCTTCAGTTGTTATCTTTACTTTAACTACGCAGGTTTTGTTTTGCGAGAACAGGAAGCCCTGAAAGACCAGCAGGAATAGCGTTGCAGAGTATTTGAAAAATTGTTGCATTCAGTAATAAGACGTTAAATTAAGGCTTTTCCATAACATGTTTAATGCCGGGGAAGTGCCTAAAATTATTGCCAATAATAACAATTGTTAATATAAATAATTATTGAGAATTAAATATATGTACTATATTTACGGTACATAATTTAATTTAAAAATATGAAAAAGTTTTTGTTATCGATCGCGGCTGTAGCCTTTATAGGTGCTTCATTTACTTCATGCAAAAGTCATGAGAAATGTCCTGCATATTCTAAAGTAAATACAGAAAGCAAGAAAAGTATTTAAGTAAGTAGAATAACCCATTGGGTTATTTTATTTTGACATTTCTACTTAACATAATATTTATTATAGAGATTTTCTAATTTCTACTAAATCCATGTCATTGAGTATAATCATCGTATCCAGCATCCTCAATCTATTAGGTCTTTTTATTGGATTTATTGGTGTTTACAGGCACCGCGCGATAATCTATTTGGAAAGGTTTCTAATAATGACATTAATGACCTCAAACAACAACTGATCTGCTGGAATTTATTGCCGGTGCTATCACCTTTTACGGAATTGTGCATCCGTTCAAATAATATGTATTAATACACAGAATTCCTTAATTTTAAAGCCTTATGCAAGGTTCTACCATATTTATAGTTGAGGACGAAAAAGCGATTCGCGATACCCTTAAGCTTAATTTGGAGTTTGAGAACTACAAGGTTCTTACAGCTGATGCCGGAAATTCTGCTCTAGAAACCTTTAAAGGGAATTTGAACAACATTAACCTTGTATTGCTCGATGTTATGCTTCCTGAGATCAATGGCTATGATCTTTACAAAAAATTTAAAGAACAAAACGCTCAAGTGCCTATTATATTTTTAACTGCCAAAAATCAAAATATGGATAAGATATCGGGCTTAAAACTTGGTGCCGACGATTATCTTACAAAACCCTTTGATTTGGAAGAGCTTTTATTGCGCATTCAAAATGTTTTAAAGCGTTATCCTAACAAGAATCAAAATTTATTCAGTTTTAAAACCGGGAGCATTAATTTTGATACCTATGAGATACTTGATATTAAAAATGAAAAACACAACATTTCTAAACGCGAAATTGGTTTATTGCTGCTATTAACTTCGAACGAAAATAAAGTTATTTCGCGCGATGAGATCATTGATAAGCTTTGGAGCGCCGATGAAAATCCATCTTCACGCACTATAGACAATTACATTTTAAATTTTAGGAAATATTTTGAGCAAAATCCCAAAGAACCACAGCATTTTCATTCTATTCGCGGTGTTGGATATAAGTTTACTACATAAAGATTCAGGAATTATGACAAACACAGGTCTTGCTTCCTGCATCATACCGGTCTTGAGTCTTGTCTTATCTAGGTTGTTTGCCCACCCAGTCGCCCAATTGCTTTTTATATCTGTCAAAGCTAAAATTGTCTTCAACCTTATAGTAATTCTTTTTGTCAATAGTTCTTTTGTAACACCATTGCGCCACACTCATTTTATCATCATCAAATGCAAATATTTTTACTAACTCACCAACTTGGTTAGTGGTTAAATATTCTTCGTTGTATACTTGTTTTATTTTAACAATTTTATCTTTATCAAAAGCAGCTTTTTTTACGGCATTTAGTCGGTCGTTAAAATCGGCGCTCGATATAGCAGTAATAACAACCGATGTTGAAGCTGCAGTTGTTGGGGTTGCTACAACAGTTGGCGTTATCGGAACAGTTTTGGTTACTTGAGCAGCTAATGTTGTAGTTGGCGTTGCTGTTTGTGTTGTAACTTCCGGCTCATCCAACATTAATGATTTACTTTCGAGTATGATAGAATAATTACCGTAATTATCTTTCATAATAATATACTTCGATAGATATTTTGGCTCGCTGGCTAATGTATACGTTAATACATTGGTTGATCCTGCTTGTAATAATTTTAATCTGTAAGAGTTCTCATCTAACATGCTAAAAGTTAAAACTGAGTTGTAATCATTGGTTAAACGGATGCCGTTCAATGATGCAATAAATTTAGGAAACGTATTATTCCCGTTTCGGATTATAATTTTTCCAAGGTCCTGTGCCTTTAATGTTGTTGATACTACCAATACCAATAAAGCTAAAATTGTAATTGTTTTTTTCATATGCTTGTTTTGATCTAGGTAATTCAAATTTTGTGCTAATGAGATGCCAAATATCACAAAATATATTAAATATCTACAGTTTTATTCCTATAACCAGCATATCATCTATTTATTCAAGATCACCTTGCCAGTTTGTTATGGTTTTGGCCACTTTATCTTTCTGTTCGTGCATTGATAAACGGTGAACATCCAAAAACAATTCTCTCAAGCGTTTTGAGGAGAATTTCTTTGCTTTTTCTCCGCCAAATTGGTCGGCAAATCCATCGGTAAATGAATTACCCCGCAGCAGAGCTGACGGGGTATCGCGTTACCCGAACGCCAGACTTAATTGAGTTTTATGCAGTTGTTTATAATTCCCTTTTGCCTC
>JAWXAS010000139.1:0-47561 GCA_034439635.1 Bacteroidota bacterium
ACTTAGTTCCACTTCATTTGACAAAACGCTTCTTCGATACTTTATCGGACAAACTAAATGATACAACAGCAAACTTTTATTATGGCTTTTATGAATATGCTCACTCATAAAACAAAGTTAACTCTTTACTTACACTATCCGACTACCGAAGCAGAGCTTCGGAGTATTCTCTGAATAAAAATTAATTGTAATAGGTAAATTTTCTTAATTGATATTTGTATTTAGTTTATCAAATATATAATAATTTCAAAAAAAAAGCCCCACTTTACAGCAGAGCCTTTTTAATTTGTATAGATCTAATGTTATTTTACTTGGTTAATTACTGCTGTAAAAGCCTCAGGATGATTCATCGCTAGATCGGCTAATACTTTACGGTTTAATTTTAAACCTTTAGCATTAAGCTTGCCTATGAATTCTGAATAACTTAAACCGTGTTCACGAACACCGGCATTAATACGCTGAATCCAAAGTGAACGCATATTGCGTTTTTTGTTTTTGCGATCGCGGTAAGCGTATACTAAACCTTTTTCTAATGCATTTTTTGCAATTGTAAGAACGTTACCTCTTGCACCCCAATAACCTTTTGTAAGTCTTAGGATCTTTTTTCTGCGAGCCTTACTGGCTACATGATTTACTGACCTTGGCATTTCTTTTTAATTTTTGATCTTCAGCGTTCGGGTTTACGACTCTTGTTTACTGAAGCTCTGGTTAAACATTTGTTTTTTTAAACCGATAATCTCTTAAAAGTTACTTTCCTATTGCAAGTAACATCTTAACATTTCCAGAATCTTCTTTACTCACTAAACCTGATTTTGCTAAACCACGTTTACGGTCTTTTTCCTTCTTTGTCAAAATGTGCTGTTTGTAGGCGTGCTTTCTTTTGATCTTACCTGTTCCAGTAAGCTTAAAACGCTTTTTAGCACTGGAATTTGTCTTCATTTTTGGCATTTGTACATGTTTTTTAAGGATGGCAAAGATATAAATAAAACTGGTACTCACAAAGGCCTTTGAAAGACCTTTGTAATTACCTCATATTCAAATTGTTAAAAGCTGCCTATTTGAGGGTACAGTCGTAGGTTCTTGTACCCGTTTCGGTTGTTACCAAACTAAGCGGAGGTGCCGAATTGGTAGTAATGTCTTTGTATGGCTCTTTATAATCCAAACAATTGTTTTTAGCCTGCTTTTTTGAAGCATTCGTTAAAGTTCTTTCAAATATAAATACATCCGAAACTGTGGTTACAAATGAAGTATCTATAATAGGTACACTTCCAATTATAGGTATAGAAAACGTTAGGGCGGCCAGTGTAGTTGAGGTTCCCGTTTTGGTTACTGAGCATTCGCAGGCTCTATCTTTTTTACACGCTAAAAATACGTTAGCTACTACAACTGCAATAATAATTACTTTCTTCATTTGATTTGTTTTGAGTTTAAATATAGGTCAAATTTTTAATTCAACAACCGGATCCCAATAGTAATTGGTAAAATCAACTATGGTATCTTTTTTTACACTTATCCCTTCCTTCTCTAAAAGGGCTTGCATTTCAAAGGGACTTGCAAAATGATGTTTACCGGTTAAAATTCCTTTGCTATTTATTACACGGTGCGCCGGAACTTTTTTCTTTTGTGAGTGTGCTCCGTTCATGGCATAACCAACAATTCGCGCTGCACCAGGAGCTCCCAAATAACGGGCAATGGCTCCATAAGAAGTAACTCTGCCTTTAGGAACTAAACGCGCCACTTGATAAACCATTTGAAAAAAATCAGGGTCTAGTTTTCGCTCTGCCATATTTCATAAATGTTGAATTCTTAGTGTTGAATTACGGGCCTAATTAAAATTAACCATTTGATTAACTTAGCATTAAATTACAACCTCGTATATCACTATTATCATAACGCCCCATTAATTTTAACTCTGCTGCTTGGTTCAATTGCCCTAGATCTTGTGTTGCAATAAAACTACACGAGTAAACATTTGCCAGATCAATTACATTTATTCCTCCGGTTTTATCTACATTAACATACGTTAAAGGATCGTTTACATCTCTGATCAAGAACCTTAACCAAGGAGGATTTTTAAATTGTCCATCTTTAGTTGCATACGCTTGGCTTAGCAACTCTGTCATTCCATATTCGCTTGCAATTTGATCCAACTTAAATTTGCTTTTTAACACCAAGTGCAATTCCTCTTTTGGCATTTCCTTTCTCACTCCCTTCATGCCTCCTGTTTCAATAACTGTAAAGTTGTTATTTAATTCCACATTCTTTTCGGCAAGATCCAACAAAGCATACGAAACACCAATGATCAAGGTTTTTTGTTTTGAAACTTTTAAGTGTTGTATCACATCAACCAATTCATCTAAATTGCGCAAATAAAAACCGCTTTGCTTGTGATCAGAAAGCTCAATTAACTTTTTGCACATATAAACCAAAGACGATCCTGTTCTTTCCAAATACCCTGGCAACAATGCAAGAATGCAATAGTCGTTAGGTTTTCCAAAAAATAATTCGAAGCCATTTATAAATGATCGCTCGTAAATACTTAGGTCTTTTACAAAATGCTGTGATGGCACTTGAGACGTAGTTGAACTGCTCGTGAATATTTGCTGATTTTCATTACCGTAGCCTGCTTTAACGGAAGGCAGGCAAATAACATCTTGTGTTTTAAAGAATTCTATGGGTAAAAAAGGTATTTGTTCAAGCTCAGTCACATCATTTTCTGATCGGATAAAACCCGAAGCCCATGTTTTATACATAGGATTATTTTGATATTGATAACGGAATAGCCTGAGGGCCACTTTTTTGAAGTCCTCTTCACAATTTACTTTAAAAATATCCGTTATATGCTTAAACATTATAAACCAAGCATTTTTTTTTGTAAATTTAAGTATTATTTAATTGAATGAATTTAAAGGCCTTCATATTAATTTTTGGCATAACAAGTTTAGTTTCGTGCGTTAAACGTAAAAACACTAATCCTGTTCCAACTTTAGCCTACGAGAACTTTATTGCTTCTGATGAGAACATTGCTTACCTCACCATAAACTACACTGATGGTGACGGTGATATTTTTGCGGAAGAAGGTGCAAAGGATAATAATTTCTTTGCGTATTTTTATTTTAAAGATGCTGATGGCACTTTTAAACCGTCGTTATGGCCTTTGGTAATCCCAAACCCACCGAAGCCTGACACCATCATTTACAATAATCGCCCTTTAGCATATACCGTTATTCGCCCAAGCGAGTTATCAAAAGATCAACCTATTAAAGGACAAATAACCATTACTCTTGTAGGCTGGAGAAGTGATTCTAAATACAAGAATTTTAAATACAAGATCTACATGATCGATCAAAAAAGCAACAAAACCGAAGAAATAATGACCCCGGAGATCATTACATCGTTTTGATCTAGCTGCTTTTTAACGCCTTTATCATCTTTTCCGCGATCACTTTACTCATTTTATAATTGCTATCGCTTGTCCAACCTGCAATGTGTGGCGTTAAAATTGTTTTATCACTTTCAATAAGATACTTGAACGGCTCAGGAAAGTTAATTTGATCGAGCGCCTCAAAAGAAACCGTTTCGTATTCTAAAACATCAAGGCATGCACCTAACACTTTTCCGTTTTTCATACTCTCAACAAGATCGGCGGTGTTCAAGCATTTTCCACGGGCCGTATTTACAATGTAGATGGACTTTTTGAAATTTTGTATGAATTGTTTGTTCACTAAATAATGTGTTTCTGAATTGTAAGGAACATGCAAACTTACAATATCAGCTTTCTCAAATAGCTCCTGCGTGTGTGTTTCTTTTATATGCTTGTTCCCAAAACCGGTTTTGTATTTATCATAAGCCAATATCCCGCAACCTAAGCCCGTTAATTTTTGCGCAAAAGAACTTCCCATAAACCCATAACCAATAATACCGATGGTTAAATGTTTTATTTCAATTCCTCTGTTCTCTGCTCTTATCCAAATTCCTTTTCGCACTTCGGCATCTGCTTTTTTAATGTTATTTAAAAGCATCAACAACATTCCTAAAGCATGTTCGCCCACAGCATCCATATTACCTTCGGGAGCATGCACACATGTAATTTGTTTTTTCGTTGCATAAGCCACGTCAATGTTTTCCATGCCTGCTCCTACTCTTCCAATACATTTTAAATTAGGGCAAGCATCAATGATCTCTTTTGTTATTTTGAATTTACTTCGCAAAACAACCGCATCATAGTTTGGTAACATAGAAATAAGCTCTTCTTTACTCTTATCCCAATATGTATCGCACTCAATGCCGGCGGCCATCAAGGTTTCGTTTAAAATACTATGATTACTATCTGCAAGTAAGACTCTCACTGGAATTAAAAATTATTATCCAACATAGATAACAAAAAAACAATTAAGCAAGACCAAAAATCCAATTAAATATTAAGGCCTTGATCCTTAACCTTATTATGTAATTAACAATTACCCAACACAAACGGTGTTAACAAGTGAAATGGGCAGTTATTAACAGTAGCTTATCTCGCTAAGCCACTGATAGCGTGAAGGTATATACCCTTAAATATAATTATGCACATTTTATTAAACGATTCAAGCATTTCGTAAATTTAATAGGAGGTAAAATAATCGCACTTTTATCTCCCTTAATTTTTTTATGAACCAGGACAATCAAAATAAAACCAAAAAAAGACTTTACACTTTACAAACCGGAAGTAACCCAGAAATAGGAAAGATACAACCACAAGCCATTGACCTTGAAGAAGCAGTTTTAGGTGCCATGTTACTTGAGAAAGATGCCCTAAGTACTGTTATTGACCTTTTAAGCGATAAAGCTTTTTACAAAGAACAGAACGGAAAAGTATTTGCTGCCATGGTGGCTTTATTTAACCGTTCGGAGCCCGTTGATATATTAACTGTAACTCAAGAATTAAAACGCACCGGTGAATTAGAATTTGTTGGGGGCGCGTACTACGTTTCTTCACTTACCAATCGCATTGCTTCTTCTGCAAACATTGAATTTCACGCACGTATTGTTGCGCAAAAATATTTACAACGTGAGTTGATACGTATTAGCACAGATACAATTAAAACTGCATACGAAGACAGCACCGATGTTTTCGAATTGCTAGATGAAACAACAAAAAATATTTTTGAGATATTAGACAGCAACGTTCGTAAACAACACGACCGTATGAGCACCTTGATATCAAAAGCAATTGAAGAAATTGAAACCGCCGCGAACAAAACAGATGGATTATTGGGTATTCCCAGTGGATTTACTGCTTTGGATCGTATTACCGGCGGTTGGCAAAAATCCGACCTACACATTCTTGCTGCAAGGCCGGGTATGGGTAAAACCGCATTTGTAGTTACCATGGCAAAAAATGCAGCCGTGGAGTTTAACAAACCTGTAGCTATTTTCTCTTTAGAGATGAGTAGTTTGCAATTAGTTAAACGTTTGATCTCGAGTGAAACTGAAATTGCGCAAGACAAGATCTTAAAAGGAAACTTAGATAACCACGAATTTGTTCAATTACACGAGCGTATTAAAAAATTATCTACTGCTCCTTTATTCATTGATGATACACCTGCTCTTTCCATTTTTGAATTACGCGCAAAAGCACGTCGTTTAAAAGAAAATCAAAATGTTCAATTGATCATTATTGATTATTTACAATTGATGAGTGGCGGACCAGATAGCAAAGGAAATCGCGAACAAGAGATCAGTAATATTTCTCGTGGATTAAAGAGTTTATCAAAAGAATTAGAAATTCCAATCATCGCACTTTCTCAATTAAGTCGTCAAGTTGAAAATCGCCCAGGTGGGAGTAAACGACCGCAATTGAGTGACCTCCGCGAATCGGGAGCAATTGAGCAAGACGCGGATATGGTTATGTTCATTTATCGTCCGGAATATTACGGAATTGAATTTGATGAGAACAACGAACCTACACGTAATAAGGCCGAGATTATTATCGCAAAAAACCGTCATGGTGCTTTAGAAACTGTAAAACTTCGCTTTATTGGTCAGTATGCTAAATTTGCAGATGTTGATTATACCGAAGGGCAGGATAATATTTATCAAGGAAATAATTCAAATCAATTACCTCAAAATACAGAGTTCCTTGATGCGGGCACAAAAACGGTTCAATCAAAAAATTGGGATAATGTAGATGATCATTCATCCGACATCAAAAGAAATGATATTGAGGATCCGTTTTAAATTGCTATGAGTTTACGAGTTTTTGTTTTAGTTTTTGTTTTAATCACGTGCCGAAGTTGGGCGCAAAATTCAGATAGCATTTGGGTTTATAATAATTATACTAAAAAAGAAGTAACCATTAAAATGCGCGATGGCATTTCACTTTTCACTACCATTTACGAACCCAAAGATCAAAAAGAGAAGCACCCAATACTCATGGTACGTTCGCCTTATTCGTGTTCGCCATACGGACCCGATGAAATGTCGCCACGACTTTATAAAAGCTACTACATTGAGTATTTAAAAGAAGGCTATATTTTTGTGATCCAAGATGTTCGTGGAAGATGGATGAGCGAAGGTGTATATGAAGATGTTCGTCCGTTCAAAAAGATCAAAAAAGGAAAAGAAACAGATGAAAGTACCGATACTTACGATGCTATTGATTGGCTGGTAAAAAATGTAAGGAACAATAATAACAATGTTGGTGTATTTGGAATTTCGTATCCCGGCTTTTATGCCACTGAAGCCGCGTTAAGTAATCATCCTTCTTTGAAAGCGGTTAGTCCGCAAGCCCCAGTAACCGAATGGTTTCTTGGCGACGATTTTCATCACAACGGAGCATTAGCTATAATGGATGCCTTTAGTTTTTACTACTCATTTGGAATGCCGCGACCAAAGCCAACTAAAATTGGCAGTCCCGGATTTAAATTTCCGGTTCAGGACAATTATGCTTTCTATTTAAAAACAGGAGCCTTTAAAAATTTCGAACCAATGTTCAAAGACAGTCTTCGTTTTTGGAAACAATTATCGCTTCATCCAAACTACGATCAATTTTGGAAAGAAAGAGATGCGCGCAGCGGATGCTATAATATAAAACCGGCCATGATGGTTGTTGGTGGTTTATTTGATGCGGAAGATTGTTATGGCGCGTGGAATTTATACAAGGCTATAAAAAAACAATCTCCGCAAACAAATCACAGATTAGTGATGGGCCCTTGGTCGCACGGAGGCTGGGGAGGCAAAGCCGCCGGAACAAATTTGGGTAATATTCGTTTTGGAAGTAAAACTTCTGAATACTATCAAAATAATATCGAGGTCAAGTTTTTTAATTTTTATCTGAAGAATAAAGGAAGTGTAAGTGATCTTGCCAACGCAAACATATTTTTTTCAGGAGAAAACAAATGGTACACATTTGAAAGTTGGCCACCTCAAGCAGAAAACAAACCCTTATATTTAAATGAGAAATGGATTTTATCATTTAATAAACCAACGCAAGACAAATCATTTTCAAAATATACTAGTGATCCAAACAAGCCGGTTCCTTATGCAGATGGTGTTCATTTAGGTAGAACACGAGAATATATGACCGATGATCAACGTTTTGCTTCGCGCAGAACAGATGTTTTGGTGTTTTAAACAGAGGTGCTTACAGAAGATGTAAAAGTTGGCGGCGTATTAAAAGCATTTCTTAAAACCGCAATCTCAACTACCGATGCGGATTTTGTTGTGAAGCTAATAGATGTGTTTCCTGATGATTTTAAATACGACTCTTTATTTTGTTGTGAAGATAAAAAAATTGATACTCAAATGGGTGGCTATCAAATGTTGGTGCGCGGCGAGATCATGCGAGGCCGTTACCGCAAAAGTTTTGAATTTCCTGAAGCATTTACACCAATGAAAGTAGAGGATGTAAATTTTGAATTACCTGATATTGCTCATACATTTAAAAAAGGACATCGCATTATGGTACAAATTCAAAGCAGCTGGTTTCCGTTGTTCGACCGTAATCCTCAGGAGTTTGTAAATATTTACACCTGCAACGATACGGATTTTAGAACATCCGATATTTGGATCTACCACGATAATGTAAATTCTTCTTACATTGAATTACCTATAATTAAGTAAATAAGACGTAACTTTATTGTATGATTCAATATGCAGTTGCAATAACTCTATTAGTGGTAGCTATTTTTTTATTAGCCAAACGTTTTATTCGTTCAAAATCTCAATCGAATTGCAAAGACGATTGTTCTTGTCATTAATACCAAAATATCATGCAAATACTTAATAGGGATGAAATAAAGTTTGCAGATGAATACACCATTCAGCACGAGCCTATTAGTTCTTTAGAATTAATGGAACGCGCCGCGCGAGCCTGCGTGATGAATATCATTAATAGAGTAGACGATAATGCTCCGATATTTGTTTTTTGTGGAAAAGGAAATAATGGCGGAGATGGTTTTGCCATTGCACGCATCCTGATAGAGCGTTCGTATAACTGCACTGCGGTTCTAGTGAATTATTCGCCGAACTTTTCGGAAGACTGCAAAGCAAATTATGATCGTTTGAAAGAATTAAAACCAGATGCGATAGTTGAAATTAATTCAGAGAGCGATCTTGGAAAAATAAATTTTACTTCCGACGTCACTATTATTGATGCTTTACTTGGCACCGGCCTCAACAAACCGCTTGATGGGCTTTTGAAAGATATTGTTGAATTCATTAGAAAGAATTTTTTAAAGGTTATAAGCATCGATTGCCCAACCGGTATTTTTATTAACGCGTCTAATTCCCCGGATGATTCGATAGTTCTTTCTAGTACTACACTCACATTTCAATATCCAAAACTTGCTTTTTTCATGGCGCAAAATAAATGGTATGTGCCAGAGTTTGAAGTTTTAAATATTGGCTTGCATCCACATTTGACCCATCTAATTAAAGCAAAGCAATTTTATATTGGTAAAAACGACATAAAGCAACTTATCACAAAGCGACACAAATTTTCGCACAAAGGAAATTTTGGTCACGCTTTAATTATTGCCGGAAATGAAACCATGCGAGGAGCAGTTAGCATAAGTGCCATGGCATGTTTAAGAAGTGGTGCAGGTTTATTAACTGTACACTCTGTTTCCAAGGCAATTGATGCCTTAATGTGTAATTTACCTGAAGCTATGAGCAGCATTGATGCTAATTCAGAATTCATATGTGAACTCCCGGATCTAAAAAATTATAATGTTGTTGCTATTGGGCCGGGTATTGGAACTGAACAGGAAACCGCTGATGTACTGAAGAAACTTCTGAACTACACCAGTTCCTCTTTAGTTATTGATGCGGATGCATTGAATATACTATCGGAGAACAAGACATGGCTCAGTTTTTTACCTCCGGAAACCATTTTAACGCCGCACCCCAAAGAGTTTGATAGATTAACGGAAGAACATAATAATGATTTTGATCGCTATGCCACTGCCCGGCATTTTGCTTTAAAGCATAAAGTAATTGTTGTTTTAAAAGGAACTTACTCCTCAATTTGCATGCCCGATGGCTCGAGCTACTTTAACAGCTCGGGCAATTCAGGACTTGCAAAGGGCGGCAGCGGTGATGCTTTAACCGGAATTATCACAGGTTTAATCGCGAGAGGATATACTGCACCTAAAGCGGCTCTTATTGGCGTTTATATTCATGGTTACGCAGCCGAACTTGCTACAAGGAAATTAAGTAAAGAAAGTTTATTAGCCAGTGATGTGATAGATAAACTTGGTAAAGCATTTTTGAAGTTAGAAGATTAACCAAATACTTATAAAAGCAAAAAGCCCTCACAAAACTGTGAGGGCTTTTTTAATTCTGAAGAATAAATCTTACTTTATAAAATCTACATTGTAACTAACACCATTGATATAAACTATACCACTGTTATCGCAAAATCCAACTACGTCCTTTTGATCTCCGAAGTAAATAGTTCTCACTGCTTTGTCACCAGTTTTAAAAGTTACTTTTCCTTTGCTTATAGGATGTTGCTCTGGGCTGATATAATAATCAGGTGAACAACCAAAATCTCTATATAATGGATTTGTGTTCTCAATATTGAACTCATAAGTCGTTCCTGCATTAGTAATTCCTGTTGCTTTACCTGTGTACTTTACAATACCATTCTTACCATTTGGATTAATAGCATTGTTTGAAGAATTAACGGTTCCTGTTTGAATACCAGGCTGTCCTGTTATCCAGTTAAGCGGCAAAGTTGTTGCAGGATGTATTGTGTTACTTGTTGAGTTTGTTAGTATTTTAGAATATTGCCCTACCCAAGTGATATCAACATTATGATTAGCTGCGTTATCAGTTGTATCTGCAAGTTTTAAAGTTCCTGCAATGCTCCAAGATAACGGTGTAATTGAACGTGTGTAACCTGCAGGTGTTGTGTTTTTAACTACAATACTGCTAAAATTATCTACAAAGTATTTACCAACTGAGTAATTGTTGAACGTAACTTGCGACATATGGTAAGGATTACGAATATAAACCTGCCCGGGAGCCGTTACAGTTCCAGTTGAACAAGCGGTATAACTAATGGTTACAGTTCCATTTCTTACTACACCATCAGCACCCTTTGCCTTATTAAAAATAAGAGTATTTACTTTAGCTAGAGTATCTCTGATAATAGTACATGTATTGTTAGTTGTTGCGCTGTAAGTTGAATAAAAGAACATATATGATCTTTCACTTGCTTGAGCAACCATCATATCAACATCAGTTACGATCATTGTAGCAGAAGCTGCATCAATTGAACTTTTAAATTCAGTGTCGGCTACCGGCGCCTCGTTAGGTGTTTTTTTACAAGAAGTTAAGGCTAGAGCTATTAGAGCTACTGCTGAAAATTTTGTAGCAAATTTTTTCATTTTCATAGATCTTTTAATTTAATTTGATGCAATTTAGAAAAAATTCCCGATTCTACAAAAAAACGTTAACATATGCTTGTATTCAGTGGCAGTAAGATAAACCTGGGGCTCAACGTTTTAGAGAGCAGAAACGACGGTTTTCATAATATAGAAACGATATTTTATCCCTTAAGATGGAATGATGCTTTAGAGGTTTTAGAAAACACTGATAATCAAGTGGTTAAAATGAGTTTTTCGGGACACTCTATAATTGGGTCAGAAAGCGATAATATAATTGTTAAAGCCTACGATTTGGTCAAGAAAAACTATTCTGTGCCGGGAGTAAAAGTTCATTTGCACAAAAACATTCCCATGGGCGCCGGGCTTGGTGGCGGAAGTTCGAACGCCTCATGCTTTATTAATTTATTAGATGCAAAATTTGACCTAAAAATACCTCTCGCTAAAAAACTCGAATTTGCTAAACAACTTGGTAGCGATTGCGCTTTCTTTATTGAGAATACACCTGTTTTTGCGAAAGAAAAAGGCGATGTTTTTGAGTCGGTAAAAATTGATCTTAGCAGCTATTACATTCTTGTGGTTTATCCTAATGTTCACAGCAACACAAAAATGGCGTATCAGGGGATCACGCCAAAAAAACCAAATGAATCGGTAAAAACAATCATTGAAACAAGATCTATTGATGACTGGAAAACACTTTTAGTAAATGATTTTGAGGATTCTGTTTTTAAAAATTTACCGCAAATAAAAAACATGAAACAAAGATTCTATGATTCGGGCGCTTTATATTCGAGTATGAGCGGAAGTGGAAGTGCTGTGTTTGGGATCTTTAAAAACAGGCCTGAGCTTAATTTTGATAAAGACTTCCTCCATTTTTTACAAATTCCAAAAAATGTAATTAAATCCGAATACCAATTATAGTAACGTCATCTATCTGCTCCAGATCACCCAACCAATCTTCAAATGTACTTTCCAGTAATGCCTTTTGCTCGGCCATCGGTAAATAACAATTAGTCATCAATAATTCTCTAAGATTTTTGATCAGGAATTTTTTTCCGCGTAAACCGCCAAATTGATCAGGGAAACCATCAGTCAATGTATAAACAATATCTCCTTTTTGTAATTCCATTTGCTGCTGTGTAAACGAAACTTCCTGTCTATCGTGCTTTCCAACAGGCATTTTATCAGGCTTGAACTCTATCAACTCTTTATTGCCATTCACGCTTCTTATAACCCAAACAGGATTGTTAGCAACGCTAACGCTAAGCTTTTTATTACTAAAATCATAAACACACAAACTACAATCCATCCCATCCTTTCCGCCTTCAACACTTCCGTCTTTTTTTAAACGTTGTATGATAGTTTTTCTGGTATGATCAAGGATATCAGAAGAATTGGTCAAACCCATTTCAACAGCTTTTTCAATAGAAGATATATTTAATATGCTCATAATAGCTCCGGGAACTCCATGGCCGGTGCTATCGGCAGTTACAATCGCAAAATTATCGTTACTCAATTTACCTGCCCAATAAAAATCTCCACTAACTACATCCTTTGGTTTAAACAAAACAAAATAATCACTTGCATCTTCGCGTAGTAAATTCTCATCCAGCAGTTGCTTTGTTGCCAAAAAACTTCTTTGGATCCGTTCGGCATAATTAATGCTATCGGTTATTTCTTTATGCTTCTCTTCTACAATGATCTTTTGTTCGGTGATGATGATATTCTGCTTCTGCGTTTCCTGCTCCTTTTGTTCAATGATCTTTTTTTGTTTAATGGTTAAACGATAACGATTGATAATGAATACTGAGAAGATCATAATTAAACTTATAATGAAATACAAGGCCATACTCTTTGTTTTTTCTGCTTCCAGTTTAAAGGAGATCGTTTTCTTCTCCTCATTTACCCGAATACTATCTGCCAATGACTTTTTCTCATACTCATATTGAAACTGCGTTCTTACCGACGCTTTTCTTAATTTATTATTACTTAAACTATCTCTGTATTTAATGTATTCCTTATGATGCAGAAATGCTCCCGTAAAATTACCTCTTGCAGAATCGATCGCCGTTAAATTCAATTCCGCATTCCTTACCTTTTCAATGTAGCCATATTCTTTTGACAGGCTTAAAGAACGCATGGCCAAAGCGTACGCTTTCTCAAACTTATTTAATTTACTGTAAGTGATCGCTAATTTATTTAAGGCGTTAGCAATCCCAAATTTATCATCGATCTCTTCATTGATTTTTAAACATCTCTCCATTAACTGCTGCGCTTTCTCAAAATCCATTTTATAACCATACACATTACTCAAATTAGAATATGCGTTTGCCATAAAACTTTTACTATTATTCTTTTCTGCTAAAATTGCCTCCTTACTGAAATATGTAAACGCGCTATCATAAGCGTTTAATCTTGAAAAATTTGTTCCAATATTGGCCAATGAGGACAGAATTCCTCTAACACTGCCAGTTTTAAGATTGACAGCATAACCCTTTTTATAATATTCCATTGCCTTTATAACATCTCCTTGCTTACTATATACCGAGCCCAAGTTGTTAAGAGATGTTCCCAAGCCAACGCTATCTTTCACTTCCTCCTGAATTTTTATGCAGTTTGCAGTTTGTTCCATCGACTTTAACATATCTCCCTGCTGCTCGTAAACAATTGCAAGGTTTCCCAGAACTTCAGCAATACCTCGCTTATCCCCTTGCTCCTGCCTCATCTTTAAACTGTAATTATAATACTCTAATCCAACATCGGTTCTTCCTATGGTTACATAAACGTCGGCCATTAATTGGTAAATTGCGGATGCATTCGTTTTATTTCCCATTTTCAAATTAAGATCCAGACTTGATCTGTATGCTGCAAGCGCCTTTTCATTTTCACCAACATTTCCCAAAGCATATCCCAAACTGCTTAAACCTGTAGCTTTTTCCAGAAGAATACGATTCTTAATTGCTTGTGAAGCTGATGAATGAACTTTTAATAGCTCATCTGCCAATTGAATTGTTTTGTTTGAATTACCCTCACACTCTGCCTGATCACCAACAACACTTAAATAAGCAAGTGCTTTTAACTTATTAGTATCATTCCTTAATTTTGGAAGTATTTCAACCAGCGAATCGAGCGCGCGATCGTCTTGCGAGATAATTTTGGTTGATACGAGCAGTAGGGCTAAGAAAAGAAATAGGCCTTTAGAGAGAGTGCGAGGACGTTGGATCATAGAGCAGAATAAGATCGGCGCAATGTAAACCTTAATTCATTCAGAAAATATTTTTTCACTAAAACCTGACAACAATTTAACTCAAGTTTAGATGAATCAGGTTTAGTGCATGATAAAATACATTATTACTCAAAACAATAAAGCGAACCCGGCGTAAAATCCCACTCTGGAGTTTGCAATATTTCTCCCTCTTTCAAATTATACCATGGCGATAGCTTTGTATTGTTGGGATTTTTAAGCACGTGAATGCTTTGTGCGGGCATATAACTTTGTGCGATACAAAAAACTCGTTCTGATCCTCTTACATTCATGGCTACATCCATTACTATTACAGCGTGGCCTGGCGAACCACCTTTTATAAAAACATCTCCTGCTTGAATATCACCAATAGACTTTTTTTTCAACTCTTTAGATAATGACAAAGTTCCTGCGTAAGAAAAAACAATTTCTAAATACGCTTTAAAAACTTCTTTACTATCAGATGGCTTTGTAGACAAATACCATGTAGTTTTATTTCCTTTTACTTTTATGCGATATCCCTTTGCCCATTTGCTGAATTCGGCCTTAAAACCATTTGTGAAATTAAAATGCAATTTGTCATATTGTTTTGTACTATATAAATACTCGGCGCGTAAACGCATTACCGCATCTGCACATTGCTGAAGATCTTTTGTGCCAACATCAATATCCAAAACTGCTTCGTGCACATCTTGTCTATTCTTTTCATTTCCATTGTGGAGATAAACTTTTGTTCCGGGCTTTTTTATTGGAAACGTACTTAAGAACGTTGAAAAAGAATATCCGTTCTCGGGCAATCTTATAAATCCTTCGGGTGTTTTAAAGCGGTCGGAAATAGTTGTGCCTGTTGCAATGCTCAACTCGCTTGTTTGCGAATTGCAAGAAAGGAAAACCACAAATGAAAAAATGAAAATTGAATTGCGCATTTTAAACTATAAGTAAAAATAGCAAAAAAAGGCACTCTTTGAGTGCCTTTAATTTACTTACATAGCCAATTTTTTATAACGTGGGCGTTTTGGTTCCACATTACCAAGGCGCTTTTTTCGATTCTCCTCGTACTCGCTATACCCGCCTTCGAACCAATACACCGAACTATCTCCTTCAAAAGCTAAAATATGCGTACAAACACGATCCAAGAACCATCTATCGTGACTAATAATAACACCACAACCTGCAAAATTCTCTAAGGCTTCTTCCAAAGCACGAAGTGTGTTTACATCTAGATCATTGGTTGGTTCATCTAATAACAAAACATTTCCACCTTCTTTTAAAGCCAAGGCTAAATGCAAACGATTTCTTTCTCCACCCGATAATACCGAACATTTTTTTCCTTGATCGGCACCATTAAAATTAAAACGTGAAATATACGCCCGCGAATTTAAAGAGCGACCTTCGATTAAAATATTTTCTAGTCCTCCACTGATCACATCGTATATTGTTTTGTTTGGATCAATATCTTTATGGCTTTGGTCAACATAACTTATTTTTACGGTTGGTCCTATTTTAAACTCTCCCGAATTTTGTTTTTCCTGATCTAAGATCATTTTAAACAAGGTTGTTTTACCAGCACCGTTTGGGCCAACAATACCAACTATTCCTGCAGGTGGCAGTCTAAAATTTAAATGCTCATACAATAATCGGTCTCCATATCCTTTTGATACATCAACAGCTTCGATCACATCATTACCCAAACGGGGACCATTAGGAATAAAGATCTCGAGTTTTTCTTCTTTTGATTTCACATCCTCACTTACCATTTTTTCATAATTGCTCAAGCGTGCTTTTTGTTTCACACCACGTCCTTTTACACCTTGTCGCACCCAATCTAACTCACGCGCCAAATTTTTCTGACGTTTGCTTTCCGTTTTCTCTTCTTGTTTTAAACGTGCGCCTTTTTGCTCTAACCAACTGCTGTAATTTCCTTTCCATGGAATACCTTCGCCTCGATCCAATTCTAATATCCAGCCTGCAACATTATCTAAAAAATAACGATCGTGAGTTACAGCAATAATAGTTCCTTTATATTGTTTCAAATGTTGTTCTAACCAATCAACGCTTTCCGCATCCAAGTGATTGGTTGGCTCATCTAATAATAACACATCAGGTTCTTGTAATAATAAACGGCATAATGCAACACGTCTTCTTTCACCACCCGATAATACTTTTACCGAAGCATCACTTTCAGGGCAACGCAATGCATCCATGGCACGCTCTAAACGGCTATCCAAATTCCAAAGATCGTGTTGATCAATCAAGTCTTGTAATTGTGCCTGACGAGAAATTAATTTATCCATTTTATCAGGATCATTCAATATTTCTTCATCACTAAATTTATTATTTACTTCCTCAAACTCATTTAAAATATCTGTGAATTGCTTTACACCTTCACGTACAACCTCAATAACGGTTTTATTATCGTCCATTTGAGGTTCTTGCTCCAACATACCAATAGAATATCCCGGCGAAAAATGCACTTCACCAATATAATCTTTATCCATTCCGGCGATAATGCGTAAGAGTGAAGATTTACCTGAACCATTCAAACCAAGCACGCCAATTTTTGCGCCGTAATAGAACGAAAGGTAAATATCTTTTAAAACTTGTTTTTGCGGTGGATGGATCTTTGAAACATTCACCATACTAAATATGATCTGTCTTCCTTCGGGTGTTGCTGACATTGTAAAAAATTTTGGACTGCTAAATTAGGGATTTTATATGGATAAATCCACTTTCATTTTAGCATGAGAAGAACCAATATGTCGCCCCTAAAGGGGTTCTATTCACCATTGTTTATTCGCCCCCTTTCGGGGTCTATCAATATATCGCTCCTCTGGAGCTAGGAAATTACACGATTTTGTTCTGCAAATAAATATTTTCGTGAAGCATAGTTTGCGATAAAGTTCTGTCGGGCTTGGAAACAAACAATAAAAAAAGCCCTCCGTAAACGGAGGGCTTAAATAAATTTCGTGATTAATTATTTACTACTCGAAGCTTTGATCTTGTTATTCATCTCAGTAGCTTTTGCCTGATCGTTGGTAAGCATATATAATTTGCGTAATGCGCTCATGGTTGCTTTATCTTCTGTTTTGATAGTTAAAGCCTGTTCCAAATGTGGTATCGCTTTTTTGTAATACTCTTGCGACTTTGTTTCTAGTTCTTTTCCCTTGGTTTTAGCTTCTGTTAAAGGTAAATTACCGGCTTTAGTTTGGTAATATCCGCCAAGGTTATTGTACATTGCTCCCAAGTTATAAAGCGAATTATACAAATGCTCTTTGTTGGCAGGATTTAGTTTTATCACTTTTAAATAATCGTTCTCTGCTTTGCCAAATAACGTGTCGAAATCTTTTAGTTTATCTTTATCCTTACCCGTTGCATCTTTTGGATTAGCCATATTATCATAAATATTTCCACGTACCAAATAGAACAAAGCATTTGAAGGATCTTTTTCTATTGATGCTGAAAGATTACCAACAGCCTCTTGTTGTTTACCCTTTGCAAGAAATAAATTTGTTTCGGTATTCAACAGATCCATATCGCCGGGAAAAGCAGCGCGACCTTTACTTAAAATGGCAAGTGCTGCTGAAGTATCTTGCTTACTAAGATTTGCAGTATACATTGCCTGAAAGTTGTATGGTGTAGCAATTTTTAGATCCACCATTTTTTTATTGTATTCTAATATTTTTGAAGAATTTTTTGCCCTACCCGCGCTTACACAGGCATTGTAAAAATTAGACGTGTCTTTTTTGCGCGTCATAGCCATATTTAAATACGCTACTTTGTAAAAATAATCTGCAGCTTCATCAAACTTTTTGGCCTTGTATTTTCCATTGGCAATATTACCCGCTTCCATTTTCATTTGCATGGCTACCATCGTAAATTTCACATCATCCTCGCTTAATTGAGAAGTTCCTTTGGTAAAACCATCCTGTATCACTTCCATATATTTTGGGTCCACATCCTTTATTTTGTCAACAGCTTCATTTGCTAATTCAAATTCGGTTGTTGGTGTGTTACCATAAGCAAGATCGTTGCGTTCTTTTTTATCAGTTACAGTCGCTTCCAGTTTTTTGGTCTCTTGCAAGAACGCATAATTATAATAGTTATAATGAATACGTGCTTTATAGGCCCAAGTTTTCCCTTGATTTTTTGTGTCATCATTAGCTAAAGCAACTTCAATAGCTTCTTTTGCTTTATTTAAATATGCCAGATCCGGCTTGCCATCCTTTAATGTAGATTCATAATCATTCAAAGCTCTCCAAGCTGTTTGAACTTTCATTTTTTGCGA
Source organism: Bacteroidota bacterium (assembly GCA_034439635.1). Taxonomy (GTDB): domain Bacteria; phylum Bacteroidota; class Bacteroidia; order B-17B0; family Aurantibacillaceae; genus Aurantibacillus. The sequence goes on from JAWXAS010000139.1 coordinate 18,401, forward strand.
TATACCGAATAACGGTAAAAGTGCAATTGCAATAATTCTTAGTGATCTCATAAGGTTCTTTATTTAAGTATATGACACACATTTTTTCAAATTGCATGCCATATACTTTCAATTTAACAATTTTTACTCTTTATTTTCTTCGTTATCTGTTTTTGAATCTGTTTCAGGTGTATCCGATTGTCCATTTTCAGAGATAATATCGCTAGGAGTTATACTTTCCTCTTCATCATCACGATCGACTTTTGTAACAGCTGCAATATCATCTGTTTCAGAAACGTTTATCAAGCGAACGCCTTGGGTTGCTCTTCCCATCACACGAAGATCGGCAACTTTTATACGAATAGTAATTCCGTTTCTGGTAATGATCATAAGGTCGTTCTCATCCGTTACTGATTTTATAGCAACTAGACTTCCAGTTTTTTCGGTTACATTAATTGTTTTAACCCCTTTACCGCCACGATTTGTAATACGATATTCATCTACATCACTGCGTTTACCGTATCCTTTTTCTGATACTACTAAAACATTTACAGCAGGATTATCAATACAAATCATTCCAATTACTTCATTGTTTCCACCTTCTTCGTCATTTAAATCAACACCAATTACACCACTGGCATTTCTACCCATTGGTCGCACTTTCTCTTCATTAAAACGACATACCTTGCCCATTTTGGTAGCAATCATTATTTCGTTTTTACCATTGGTTAATACTGCTTCTAACAATACATCTCCTTCACGAATTGTAACAGCATTAATACCATTTGCGCGTGGGCGCGAATAAGCTTCTAACGTTGTTTTTTTGATGATACCATTTTTGGTACACAATACAATGAAGTTATTATTAATGTATTCTTCTTCCGATAAACTTCGCACATTAATAAATGCTTTTACTTTATCATCAGGCGCAATACTCAATAAATTTTGAATTGCTCTTCCTTTGCTAGTTTTATTACCCTCCGGAACTTCGTATGCACGCAACCAGAAACATTGTCCTTTTTCGGTGAACAATAATAAATAGTTATGTGTTGAAGCAATGAACATGTGCTCAATAAAATCTTCATCACGAGTTGACGAACCCTTACTTCCTTTTCCTCCACGACCTTGCGCTCGGTATTCATCCAAATTGGTACGTTTAATATAACCCATATGAGAAATGGTAATCACCACATTCTCATCGGCTATCATATCTTCCATTTTAAGGTCATCTCCGGCATAAACAATTTCGCTTCTGCGATCATCGCCATACTTTTCTCTAATCTCTGTTAACTCGTCTTTAATAATTTGAAAACGTCGCGTTTCATTACCTAAAATATCTTTATAGTTCGCGATGGTTTTCATTAATTCGTCGTACTCTGCTTTTAATTTACCAACCTCTAGTCCGGTTAATGTTCTTAAACGCATATCTAAAATAGCACGTGCTTGAATATCAGATAAACTGAATCTGGTGATCAATTCATCCTTAGCAGCATCAGGCGATTCGCTTTCTTTGATGATCTTAATAACCTCATCAATATTTTTTTGTGCGATTAATAAACCCTCTAATATATGAGCGCGCTTTTCGGCTTGGGCCAAATCAAATTTGGTTCTGCGAACAACTACTTCATGACGGTGTTCAACAAAATAATGAATTTGTTGTTTGATATTTAAGATCTCAGGACGACCATTTACCAAAACAACATTATTAATGGAGAATGACGTTTGTAGCGATGTGAACTTGTAAAGATTATTCAATACCACATTACTTATTGCGTCTCTACGTAGTTCATAAACTACACGAATTCCTTCGCGGTTGCTTTCATCACGAATTTCGGAGATGCCTTCAATTTTTTTCTCATTGCAAAGTTCCCATTGACGTTTGATCATTTCGGCCTTATTGATCTGATAAGGAACTTCTGTTACAACAATACGTTCTCTATCATTAACTTGTTCAATAACGGCTCTTGCGCGCATGATCACACGGCCACGACCTGTAGTTAATGCCTCTCTTACGCCTTCATAACCGTAAATAATTCCTCCGGTTGGAAAATCAGGCGCTTTGATCAACTTAATTAATTCCGAAATATCTATCTCGCGATTATCAATGTAAGCCATAGTTGCATCAATAGTTTCACGCAAATTGTGTGGTGCCATATTAGTGGCCATACCAACAGCAATTCCCGAAGACCCATTAATGATCAAGTTTGGAACTCTACCTGGCAACACAGTTGGCTCTGTCAAAGAGTCATCAAAATTAGGTCTAAAGTCTACAGTGTCTTTTTCAATGTCAGCTAACATCTCTTCCGCTATCTTGCGAAAACGAACTTCGGTGTAACGCATGGCCGCAGGAGGATCTCCATCCATGCTTCCAAAATTTCCTTGCCCGTCTACCAACATATAACGCAAACTCCAATCCTGAGCCATACGCACCATGGTGTCATAAACTGACGAATCGCCAGGTGGATGGTACTTTCCGAGAACCTCTCCTACAATACGGGCCGACTTTTTATAAGGTCTATTATGTAATACTCCAAGATCTAGCATTCCATACAAAACCCTTCTATGAACGGGTTTCAAGCCATCTCGCACGTCGGGCAAGGCTCTAGATACGATAACCGACATCGAATAATCGATGTAGGCTGTTTTCATTTCATCCTCAATATTAATAGGAATAATTTTTTCTCCTTCTGTCATATGTTCTTCTTGTTAAATTTCTGTCTTAAAATTATTTTCTCAGTTATGCTTTTTTGTCAGTTAAAAAACAAACCAAAAGCTCTTATTTACCGTATAACTATAATAAAAGCTACAGCGATTGAAAGTACCGAAAAATCAGCAATTTGAAGTAAAACTTTTCAACAAATTTATTGTTAAAAATTACCAATCTTACTCATAGAATAGCGGTTTATAAATAATATTTTTGAGTGTGGCACAGTATGTGTAATTTAAACAAATTAAAAGTACGGATATGGAAGCAAAATTCTCGCCCAGAGTAAAAGACGTCATCACATATAGTCGCGAAGAGGCTATGCGTTTAGGGCACGATTATATAGGCATTGAACATCTCATGCTTGGCATGATAAGAGATGGTGAAGGTGTTGGAATGCGTCTCTTAAAGAATCTCGGTGTGGATTCTGCAGAGCTTCGAAAACTAATTGAGCAAGGCTTAACACCAGGATTAAAAAAATCAAATAATCTTGCTAATATACCTTTGGTAAAACAAGCCGAAAAAACATTGAAGCTTACTTACCTTGAAGCAAAAACATTTAAATCAATACAAATAGGAACAGAGCACTTATTGCTTTGTGTTTTAAAAGACCCAGATAATATCGTTACAAAAAGTTTATTGCGTTTTGGCGTTGATTACGACGCTGCACGAGCAGAATTAGAAGGCTTTACAGATAGCCCTGATAAAATTGAAAATTCAGCAGCAGGCAATGATGATGATTCGGATGAAGAAGCATCTTTTGGCGGAGGCGGCGGAACAAATAGTCCACAAAAAAAACAAGGTGAGAACAAAAGCAAAACACCTGTGTTGGATAATTTTGGACGCGATCTTACCAAGATGGCAGAAGACGGAAAATTGGATCCTGTTGTTGGGCGCGAGAAAGAAATTGAGCGCGTATCGCAAATTTTATCTCGTCGTAAAAAGAACAATCCAATTTTAATTGGTGAACCGGGCGTTGGTAAATCAAGTATTGCCGAAGGTTTGGCTTTACGCATTGTAGAAAGAAAAGTTAGCCGCATTTTATATAACAAACGTGTGGTTACTTTGGATCTTGCCAGTTTAGTGGCAGGTACAAAATACCGCGGTCAGTTTGAAGAACGTATGAAAGCGGTAATGAATGAGTTGGAAAAAAGTCCGGATGTGATTTTATTTATTGATGAAATTCATACCATTATTGGTGCCGGTGGTGCTAGTGGAAGTTTAGATGCCAGCAATATGTTCAAGCCTGCTTTAGCGCGTGGAGAGATACAATGTATTGGTGCAACTACTTTGGATGAGTTCCGCCAGTACATCGAAAAAGATGGAGCTTTAGAGCGTCGTTTCCAAAAAGTAATTATTGAACCGGCTACAGAAGATGAATCGTTGCAAATTTTAAATAATATTAAAGGGAAATACGAGGATCACCACAATGTAATTTATACACCTGAAGCAATAAAAGCGTGTGTTAGTTTAACCTCCCGTTATATTACCGACAGGCATTTACCTGATAAAGCTATTGATGCTTTAGATGAGGCCGGAAGTCGTGTACACATTACAAATATTCACGTACCCCAAAATATTTTAGATGTCGAAAAGAAAATTGAAGATATCAAGGAATTAAAAAATCAAGTGGTACGCAGTCAAAAGTACGAAGAGGCGGCACGTTTACGTGATACTGAAAAAACACTACAAGCAGAGTTAGAAGCTGCCAAAAAAATATGGGAAGAGCAAACCAAAGCTAATCGCGTAACAGTTACCGAAGAAGATGTTGCTGAAGTGGTGAGTATGATGAGCGGAGTTCCTGTTCAACGTGTGAACCAAAATGAAAGTGACAAGCTTATAAAAATGGCTGAATTGCTTAAAGGAAAAGTAATTGGTCAGGATGCCGCAGTTTTAAAGGTTGTAAAAGCCATTCAGCGTAATCGTGCCGGATTAAAAGATCCAAACAAACCAATTGGATCGTTTATTTTCTTAGGTCCAACAGGTGTTGGTAAAACGCAGTTAGCGAAAATACTAGCCCGTCAGTTATTTGATAACGATGATGCCTTGATTCGTATTGACATGAGCGAGTACATGGAAAAATTTGCCATTACACGTTTAATTGGTGCGCCTCCGGGATATGTTGGTTATGAAGAAGGTGGACAGTTAACCGAAAAAGTTCGTCGTCGCCCCTATGCTGTTGTATTATTAGATGAGATCGAAAAGGCGCATCCAGATGTATTTAATATGTTGTTACAAGTATTAGATGATGGTATGTTAACCGATAGTTTAGGCCGTAAGATCGATTTTAAGAATACTATTATTATCATGACCTCTAATATTGGTTCACGTCAATTAAAAGATTTTGGACAAGGTGTTGGATTTGGGACTGCAACAAAAGAAGATGGTGCAGATGATCATTCTAAAGGTGTGATCGAGAACGCTTTGAAAAAAGCCTTTGCACCTGAGTTCTTAAATCGTATTGATGATGTTATCATGTTCAACTCTTTATCAAAAGAAGACATTCACAAGATCATTGATATTGAATTAGGAAGTTTATTTGGACGTATTCAAAAACTAGGATTCACCATCAAAATAACTGAAGCTGCAAAAGATTTTATTGTAGAAAAGGGTTATGATGCCAACTATGGTGCTAGGCCTTTAAAACGTGCTATTCAAAAATATCTTGAAGACCCGATGGCTGAAGAAATGATCAAAAATAATCTTACCGAAGGTGATGAAATAGAGATCGACTACAATAAAGAAAAAGAGGAAATCACGGTAAATTCTTCGAAACCAAAAACTAAAAAAAGCAAGAAAGAAGATAAGTCTTAATCATTTCTCGATACGATCTTGCCTCTTATAGAATTCTGAATAGCAAGATCACTCGAAATGACACAGCCTACTAAAAGCAAATCCCCGATCAAATGGTCGGGGATTTTTGTTTGTTCTCGATACAATTTTTGCAAAAGGCAAGTAAAAAACTCTTGATAATTATCTGTACGAACTGACACCGTTTGCAATGACAGTTCGAGTAAAAAAATGCTTTTCTTTTTTTGCATCGAGAACTACAAATGTATCACATCTCCATACGCAGCAGAAGCTTCCATGCCTACCGGCAGGCAGGCATAATTGCTTCGCTTTACAAATGAATTACTTCACCGTATGCGGCAGCAGCAGCTTCCATGATCGCCTCGCTCATGGTTGGATGTGGATGTATGGTTTTAATTAATTCGTGACCTGTAGTTTCTAATTTACGAATAGCTACTATCTCAGCGATCATTTCGGTAACGTTTGCGCCTATCATATGTGCGCCTAATAATTCGCCATACTTAGCATCAAATATCAATTTAATAAATCCGTCTTTTGCACCCGATGCACTTGCTTTACCTGAGGCAGAGAACGGGAACTTCCCGATCTTCACAGTATATCCTGCTTCTTTTGCTTTCTTCTCGGTAAATCCAACCGATGCAATTTCGGGTTGGCAATACGTACAGCCAGGAATATTATTATAATCTATAGGTTCTGCATGAGTTCCTTTAATTTTTTCTACGCAAGTAATTCCTTCGGCGCTTGCCACGTGTGCTAAAGCTTGTCCTGGAACACAATCACCAATTGCATAATAACCCGGTATATTTGTTGCGTAAAATTTATCTACAACAATTTTTCCTTTATCGGTTTTAACTCCAACGTCTTCTAAACCTAATCCTGTTATGTTTGCTTCAATACCAACCGCTGATAAAACGATCTCTGTATCTAAAGTTACATTACCTGTTTTAGTTTTAATATTTACTTTGCAGCCTTCTCCTTTTGTATCAACACTTTCTACAGAAGAATCAACCATGATGTCGATCCCGATGTTTTTGAACGATTTTTCTAACTGTTTACTTACATCTTCATCTTCAACTGGAACAATGTTTGGTAAAAATTCAACCACCGTAACTTTGGTTCCCATAGTTGCATAAAAATACGCAAACTCAACACCTATAGCACCGCTTCCTACAACTACCATGGTTTTTGGAAGTTTTGGCAACACCATTGCTTCACGGTAACCAATTATTTTTTTACCATCTTGTGGTAAATTTGGCAATGCACGTGAACGAGCTCCTGTTGCAATAATAATATGACTAGCTGTATGCTCTTCAATTTTTCCATCAGCACCGGTAACACTAACTTTTTTTCCTGCTTTTACTTTTGCAGTTCCCATGATCACATCGATCTTATTCTTTTTCATTAAGAACTGTACGCCTTTACTCATACCATCAGCCACATCGCGACTACGTTTTACAACAGCGCTAAAATCAGCTTTAATATTATCGGCACTAATTCCGTAATCTTTTGAATGATTTAAATATTCGAATACCTGAGCACTTTTTAAAAGCGCTTTGGTTGGTATACATCCCCAGTTCAAACAAACGCCACCCAAACTTTCTTTTTCTACAACGGCCGTTTTAAAACCCAATTGCGATGCGCGAATTGCAGTAACATAACCGCCTGGCCCGCTTCCTATAACAATGATATCGTATTGCATAATTACTAATTAAGAGGTGCTAATTTAGTATTTTATTTGCTAATTATTGCAATATTAAAAACATCGCTTAATAGTTAATAAAATGCTCATACTTAGTTCTCCAATTATAATATATTTGCCGTTTACTATTATAAAATGAATAAAGCTGACGTATTATTAGGCCTACAATGGGGCGATGAAGGAAAAGGGAAAATTGTAGATGTTTTAACCCCATCCTATGATATTATTGCCCGTTTTCAGGGCGGACCAAATGCAGGGCATACCTTAGAATTTAATGGCATTAAACACGTACTTCACACTATCCCAAGTGGCATATTCCATCCTACGGCAGTTAATGTGGTTGGGAACGGCGTTGTCATTGATCCGGTGATCTTTAAAAAAGAATTAGATGCTTTGGCTGCTTTAAAAGTGGATGTAAAAAGCAAATTGATGATCAGTAAACGTGCGCATTTAATATTACCTACTCATCGTTTATTAGACGCGGCAAGTGAAGCCGCTAAAGGAAAAAATAAAATTGGGTCTACGTTGAAAGGAATTGGTCCAACTTATATGGACAAAACTGGACGCAACGGCTTGCGTATTGGCGATATTGAAACCAAAGAATTCAAAGAAAAATACGATGCTTTAGTTGAAAAACATAAACAGTTATTATCGTATCATAATTTTGAATACAATTTAGCAGAACTTGAGCCAGCTTGGTTTGCAGCTATTGAGTATTTAAAACAATTACAGTTTGTTGATACCGAACATTACGTTAATAATGCTATTAAAGCCGGTAAAAAAATATTGGCCGAAGGCGCACAAGGTTCGTTATTAGATATTGATTTTGGATCTTATCCTTTTGTAACCTCTTCAAATACTATTTGTGCCGGAGCTTGTAACGGATTAGGAATTGCACCAAACAGAATTGGAAATGTAATTGGCATATTTAAAGCGTATTGCACGCGTGTAGGTAGCGGGCCATTTCCAACAGAATTAGATAACGAAGTTGGCGAAAAAATGCGCCAGATAGGAAGAGAGTTTGGAAGCACTACCGGCCGCCCAAGAAGAACAGGTTGGTTAGATATTCCTGCATTGAAATACGCCATCACCATTAACGGTGTTACAGAACTCATGATGATGAAGGCTGATGTATTAAGCGATTTTGATTCACTTGACATTTGCACGCACTATACTCTAAACGGAAAAGTAATTGATTATTTGCCTTACAATATCGATCCTGCATATTTACAACCCGTTTACACAACTGTAAAAGGATGGAATGTTGACTTGACAGGCGTTACTGAAAAAAGTAAACTTCCGAAAGAATTAATGGACTATATTAAATTCATTGAAAAAGAAACGGAAACTCCTATAACAATTGTTTCGGTTGGACCTGATAGAACGCAAACGATAAGGATGAAATAATTTTCGTTCAACTTACTTAATCATTCTATTTGGGCGTGCCGGCGAGGCTCACCCGATATAACCTGGAAGGTCGCCCGCCGGCGGGCTTTCACCACTCGCTCTTTTTTATCTCAATGGAATACCCCTGATGAAAAAGGAGCTCAAACTCCCGATAGCTTTCGGGAGAACTCAATCCCTCACGCGGGCAAAACATTGCGTTCTCGAAAAAAAAGCAGAAGCTAAAGCTGAATGTCTTTTTTACCAAAGAAGCTAGACCTTACCCTCCTCTTGAGGAAGTGTGACAGAGCGACGGAGGAGGAAATTCATTAAGCGATAAAGGCAATTTGGGACTGACGACCTAATAATCATAAAAACCAAGCTCCAATTAATTCAATATATTTGTTTTATGGGTCCTTATGTTTTGCTTACCGCCATTATTTTATCGGCACTGGTATCGGTGATTGTTTGGATAGACTATTTTAGACGCATAGATGTTTTTGAACCTGAGCGGATCATTCATTTAGTTATTGCACTCCTCATTGGCTGCGGAACGCCCTACTTAAGTATTTTGATGTATGAGTTTCATGATACAATTGCCTTTGCTTTAAATGGAAAACCTCTTAACGATCTTATTTATTCCATTTTAGGAATTGGCTTAACCGAAGAATTAAGTAAAGTAGTAGGCGTGATCATCGTTTTTCAATTACTCAAAAAACAAGTCAACGAATCGGTTGACTACTTGATTTACGCAGGCATGGTGGCCTTGGGCTTTGCGTTGGTTGAAAACACCATGTACATTGGTCGTTATGGTATTGATATTATAACAGATCGTTCTTTTTATTCAGTATTAGAACACATAATTAATACAAGTATCATTGCGTATGGCTATTACCGATTCAAGATCTTCAATCGTGGAAATCATCTAACAAACACCCTGCTTGGCTTCTTAACTGCGATCAGCTCTCATGGTTTATTCGACTATTTTATTATGAACCCAAACTTTCATTACGTAGCGCCGGTGCTGGTTATTCTTGTTTATCTTATTGGAATCAATTTCTGGATCACGATGCTTAACAATGCCATAAATTTTTCTTCGTACTTTAATTATTCTAAGATCCATTATTCGGGAAATATCTTTTATCGACTCATGCTTTGGTACTTTTTTACTATGCTCATTGGTATTTTTTATAAAACCTATACCAAAGGCTTTATTTTCGCTCTCTCCGATTCCTTCACGGCTATTTTTAGTAATGGCTTTTTGTTTGTATTAGTTATTTTAAGAGTTAGCAGATTCAAGATCTACAAAAATTTCTATCAACTCATTACCGTGAAACTTCCCTTTTTTATAACTAAAAATAACGATGAGGATTTTAGCTTTTTTAATGTGCTCGCTATTAAAATTCGAGGTGAAAATTCACATGAGTATTTTTTAACTGCCAAATTGGGACAAATGATCGATATCAGTCCTATTAATCCAAAGAAAAGTTTTTTAGAAAAAACTATTACCGTTAAAGTAAGCGATAAATTATTTTTTGATGGCGATACAACAGTTTATTTGATTGAATTTACAGATGATCGTATGAATAATAGGTTTTACTTAAAGCCGAAAACAAGAGGTAAAACAAAAATAGAAGATGCCTATCCTATTAACGAATTACTGCAAGATGAAACACCCGATACTTTTCCTGCGTCGATCTCTGAATTAAAGTTTTTAGAATGGGTGTATGTAAAGCTGGATAATGAGATTGCCTTAGTGAATTACTAAAAGAAGTATGGGCGACGAAATACGAAGTACGAATCTAACCGCATAAACATACGGGTTCGTACCTCGTTACTCCCAATTCGTACTTTGCTTCGTTTCCGCTCTCCTCAATCGATCGTTAATAGCTCTTCCCAAACCCTTTTCCGGCAATGGCTCTGCCAATATCACATCAAAATTTCCTTCGCCAGTTTTTCTTAGAAGCGAAAACAAATTTATGGCCGCCTCTTCCAAATTTTCCTTCTCCGACAAATTAAAATAAGTAACATTTGGTTTTGGAGAAGGTGTTTTTCCAAAGCACAAAATTGCCATCGTTTTTTTATTATATCTTTCGATAAGATCATTCAATTTGCCAATATGCAAAGGCTTATTAGGCGCATAGTGATTTTTTAATTGCCCAGGCGCTTTAGGATCGCTCGAATTATTTATTCTTAAACTTACTTTGCCAATTTCTTTTTCTATATCTTCAATTGCTAATCCACCCAAACGATACACGCATATCTCTCCCTCTTCTAATCCAACAATAGTAGATTCAATTCCCACCGTACATTTTCCTCCATCTAAAATGTACTCTATCTTTTCGCCTAATTGTTTATTTACATGTTCTGCTTCGGTAGGACTCACGTATCCAAACGGATTTGCACTTGGAGCAGCTACCGGAAAATTTAATTGGTTTAATAATTGCAAGGTGAGTTCATGCTGTGGAACTCGAACAGCTACATTACTTAATCCGGATGTTACAAGATCCGGAATACCTGCCTCGCCGCTAGGCAGTATATTTTTTTTAGGTAATAACAGGGTAAGTGGTCCCGGCCAAAATTTTTGTGCTAATTTTTTTAAACGTTCATCATTTAATTCGGCATAATTTAACGCCTGATCTAAGCTAGAAACATGAATAATTAAGGGGTCAAAAAACGGACGCTGTTTTACCTCATACACCTTTAAAACCGCACTGGCATCAAGAGCATTGGCCCCCAAACCGTATACCGTTTCGGTGGGAATAGCCACCAAGTGGCCGTTTTGGAGCAATTCTTTAGCCTTAAATATGTTGTTTCCAATGAGCGCCAAGGGCCCAAATATACGTTAAAACCCGTATATTTGCGCCCTCATTATGAGCCAGTTGATCACCTTAAAAGACAAGCAATTCAAGCCCTACATTGGCTCTCAAAAGATAGAAGAAGCCGTAAAAGATATTGCCAAAAAAATAAATTCAGAATTAGCCAACGATTTTCCGATTTTTTTAGTAGTTTTAAATGGCTCTTTTATGTTTGCTGCTGATCTTTTACGAGAAGTAAATATTCCATGCGAGATCTCCTTTATCAAACTTTCAAGTTATTCAGGAACATCAAGCATTGGAACTGTTTCTGAACTCATAGGTTTAAATGAGGATCTTGATAACAGAACAGTAGTTATAGTGGAAGACATTGTTGATTCGGGCAATACACTCGATAAAATAATGAACACGTTAAGCAAAGCAAAAAAGATAAAAGTTGCAACGGCCTTATTTAAACCTGAGGCTTATAAAAAGAAACACGAGATCGATTATGTTGGTTTAACCATACAAAATGAATTTGTGATAGGTTATGGTTTGGATTACGACGGACAAGGAAGAAATTTAAGAGACATATATATTCTTGCATAAAAAAATTTAAACGAAACACCATGGAAATGCTAAATCTTGTACTTTTTGGACCTCCGGGCGCAGGCAAAGGTACGCAGTCAGAAAATTTGATTAATAAATATGGCCTCGTGCATTTAAGCACTGGCGATTTGCTACGTTCGGAAATTGCACGCGCAACAGAACTTGGTTTGCAAGCCAAAGCCATTATGGATCGCGGTGATCTTGTAAGTGATGAGATCGTAATTGGCATGATCGAATCAAAACTAGATGGAAATCCAAATGTAAAAGGATTTATTTTTGATGGTTTCCCTAGAACAACAGCACAAGCAATTGCACTAGATGATCTTTTACAAAAGAAAGGAACTGCCATTCATGCCATGTTAGCTTTAGAAGTTGAAAATGAAGAATTGGTAAAGCGTTTATTATTGCGAGGACAAAACAGCGGACGTGAAGACGATAAAAACGAAAGCATTATTCGTAATCGCATCAACGAGTATAATAATAAAACTCTGCCTTTAAAGAATTATTATAATGAACAAGGTAAATTTCATTCTATTAACGGTATTGGAAGTGTTGATCATATCTTCCAAAACTTGATAGAACGAATTGTGTTCATTAAAGCAGAAGTTGATCTTACGCAATTAGAAACAGACCTTGAGCATTTGGATCTTACAGTAAATGATTTTGAAGTAGCCGATGAAATTGAACCACATTTATTATTGGAAATTGACGCTATTAAGCGCGTAGAAGCTGAAGAGGAAGAAGAAAGAAAAACGGCAATTGCTCAATTAGCAAAATCGAGCAAGCAGCATTCGAAAAGTAATGGGCATTCGGCAGCCGGTGAAAACCTGCGTGCAGGCAAGGCAGGTAAAGCTGCAAACATTAAAAAATCGACTACAAGCGCAACAAGTAAACCAGCCGCAAAAAAACCGGTAAAAAAGGCGAAAGCGAAGCCGGTAAAAAAAGCGGTAAAAAAGAAGGTTGCTAAACCAGCTAAGAAAAAGGTAGCAAAGAAAGCTGCGAAAAAGAAGGTGGCGAAAAAAGTAGTGAAGAAGAAAATTATTACAAAGAAGAAAACTTCTAAACCTGCAAAAAAGAAAGTGGCAAAAAAAGCTGCGAAGAAAACAAATAAAAAACGTAAATAAATTTTAATCAAATAAGCCTGTGTTTTGTGCGCAGGCTTTTCTATTCTTATAACTGTGGATACTAATTTTGTTGATTATGTGAAGATCTGCTGCAGAAGCGGAAAAGGCGGACCAGGTTCAAGGCACTTACACCGTGATGTGTTTACTGCCAAAGGCGGGCCAGATGGTGGTGATGGAGGACGTGGTGGACATGTGATTATAAAAGGCAATAAACAATTGTGGACCTTGATCCATTTAAAATATCGCAAACATGTAATTGCTACAGAAGGCGAAAGCGGTGGAAGTTCAAATTCAAGCGGAAAGCAAGGTGTAGATGAATACTTAGAAGTTCCTTTGGGCACTATTGCCAAAGACGCTGAAACCGGTGAAGTACTTTTTGAAATAAAAGAAGACGGCGAAGAGCATATTATTGTTGCAGGTGGAAGAGGTGGATTAGGAAATACACATTTCAAATCGCCTACCATGCAAACTCCAAGACATGCACAACCAGGCGAAGATGGAAAAAATGAATGGAAGATCCTAGAATTAAAAGTATTGGCCGACGTAGGGTTGGTTGGTTTTCCGAATGCAGGCAAATCAACTTTACTTTCGGTAGTGAGTGCTGCTAAACCTGAAATAGCCAATTATCCCTTCACAACATTGGTTCCTAATTTAGGAATTGTTTCATATCGCGATTACAAAAGTTTTGTGATGGCCGATATTCCCGGAATTATTGAAGGCGCACATGAAGGAAAAGGATTAGGCTTACGGTTTTTAAGACATATTGAACGTAATTCACTTTTATTATTTATGGTGAGTTGTGATAGCAAGGATATTGTTGAAGAATATAATGTATTATTGAACGAATTGAAATTATACAATCCTGAATTGCTCGAAAAAGAACGCATACTGGCCATTACCAAAACTGATATGATGGATGCAGAACTGGAAGCCGAGATGACCAAAGAAGTTTCAAAAGGCTTGAAAGGAAAAAAGAAGATTCCTTTTATCTTTATTTCTGCAGTAGCCAACAAGAATATCACAGAACTTAAAGATATGTTGTGGGAAAAATTAAATCATTATGATTTTTGAGATCAACCGAAAAAATAATTGATCATTTTATAAAGGCTCTGATCAAAGAACTTCCAACAGACACTAAAACCAAACAAGAAGATCAACACATCTTTTTAACGTATCAACATCACAAATGTTTTATTTACTTTTTTAAAGAAGCGCCCATACAAAAATTCAAGGGCATACAATTACCGATTGACCTTTTAGTAACCAAAAAGGATAAATTAATCGCCATTATTCAATCTAAATTACATTATACGAGAAAAGTTTATGCTCGCCGGTGTATTGCCAGAAGAATTGAATCTATTATTGCGGAAAAATTTTTGAACGAGTACCATTTAATGTCGTTTTCAAAAAGCGGGTTTCATTATGGTTTGTTTGATAGTGCCGAATTAATTGCGGTGGCTTCTTTTTCTAAAGGAAGAAAAATGAATAGGCTGGAGGAACATCAGCGTTCTTTTGAATTGGTACGGTTTTGCTGCAAAGAAGGAATAACAGTTACGGGAGGCTTAACAAAACTTTTAAAATGCTTTGCCAATGAAAAAAATCCGGGAGACATCATGACCTACGTTGACAAACAATTAAGTGAAGGCGCTTCATACTTAAAATGTGGGTTTAAATTACATAGCGAAACAAAAAAACAAGAATTTGTAGTAAATGTGAATACTTTCGAAAGAGACTATTATAAAGGAGACAAATTTGATCCAAAAAAGTTTTATGTTACCGAGAATTTAGGAAATTTGAAATTGGTTTATACACTTGATAAAAACTAAACATAATTGCCTTGTAGTGCTTGGTCCAACTGCCAGTGGAAAAACCCATTTGGCGTGCCAATTAGCCTTTAATTTAAAGGGCGAGATCATAAGTGCCGATTCGCGGCAAGTTTATAAAGGCTTAGATATTGGAACCGGAAAAGATCTGCAAGAGTATAAAGTCAAAAACAAAAACCTGCCTGCCGGCAAGGCAGGAATTCCTTATCATTTAATTGATGTGTGCGATGTAAATACCCAATTTTATTTACACGATTTTATTCGCGAATTAAAAAAGAGTTTTACTGAAATTACAGAACGCGGTCATCTTCCCATCATTTGCGGGGGAACAGGATTATATTTGGAAGCCTTAGAAAAAGATCATTCCTTAACTCAAATACAAGAAAATCAAGAACTGAAAAGTGAATTAAATGTATTAAGCAGAGAAGAATTGATCAAATTATATAAATCAATTAAGTCGTCCTATATCCCTAAAGATATCGGGATCGCTATGAGTGATACTGAAAATGCCGACATTGAGACCGATTCCAAAAAGCGAATCATACGCCGTATTGAAATTGCAGAATATTTAAAAATTCATCCTCTTCCTGAAAAACAAGAACAAATTTACAAACCAAAATACATCGGAATTAAAATTGGTAAAGAAGAACGCAACAAACGCATTGATGCGCGTTTAAAACACCGGTTAGAAAACGGCTTGAAAGAAGAAGTAGAAGGTTTATTAAAAAAAGGCGTTTCGCATGAGCGTTTACAATTTTTAGGACTAGAATACAAATTTATTTCTCAATACCTTTTAAAACAGATCAACAAAAAAGAATTATTTACACTTTTAAGCACCGCCATCCATCAATTTGCCAAACGTCAAATGACCTGGTACCGAAGAATGGAGAAAAATGGAATTGAGATTGAATGGGTAGAACTGGGAGACGTGAGGGAAATAGTAAACAGTTGGCAGTAGCATTGGGCAATAATAAATCATTCATTACGTTTATAAACTTATCGAAAATCTCATTTATATTTTCCTTGCGCTTTCTTCACTTCTCCACTCACAATCTTGGGTTCAAATTCCCGATTTCCCCGGAAGCGCAAGAGATGACGGAAGTGTTTTTACCATTGGAAATAAAGCTTATTGTTTTACCGGCTCTGATGGCAGCCAATGTACCCTTGATGGTTTTGTGTATGATGGTGTTAATAATTCATGGAGTGCTATGGCCAGTTTGCCAACGAGCCAACAACGTCAATACGCAACGGCCTTCTCTTATTCCAATGCCGGTTACATGCTTACTGGAATAACTTGCGCTAATATTTGTTTGAATGATTTTTGGATGTATAACTCCACTACTAATTCTTGGACTGCCATCCCCGATTTTCCGGGACAAGTACGACAAGGCGCTTGTAATTTTGTAATTGGAGATAAAGCCTATATTATTAGCGGACGCAATAGCAGTGGTACTGTTTTTAATGATGTATGGGAGTATAACATCACTTCAGCGTTATGGACACAAAAAAACAATTTACCTTTTGCCGGAATGTTTCGTGGCTCAGCTTTTCAAATTAACGGCATGGGTTACGTTGCCTTTGGATTAACGAATAATACTAATTTCAACCGCTTTATTTATCAGTACGATCCTTCCGTTGATACATGGACACAAGTCGCAACTATTACTTTGCCTTCACGTAATTATGCGGCGTGCGCCGTAACAAGTAATAAGGCATTTTTTTATGGGGGCCAAGATTCAACTTATAACATTATGAACGATGTTCGTTTGTTCGATCCAATCACAAACACTGTCACTAATTACCCTGGCATTCCAACATTGGGAAGAAAAGGTGGAATGGCTTTTTCGCTCAATAATACTTTTTACATCACAACCGGAGTTGACTCCTCCCCTGCTCGTGTTAAAGAAACCTGGAAGAACGGTCAGTTTGTAGGAATTAATGAAAATTACCGAGCTGAAATTGACCTTCATGTATTTCCAAATCCGGCAAGCGAAGAAATTCATATTCACCCTAATACTAAAATAAAAAAAATAATTGTACGCTCACTTTTAGGAACCATACTCTTAGAAAAGGATTCTACAACTATTTCTGTAAAAGATCTACCAAATGGCATTTACAACATCAGTATTTACTTTGAGAATTTAATAGTTAACAAAAAGATCATCATTCAACATTAGTTTGCAGTAAGCAGCTTGCAGTAGGCAGTTCTGTGTAAACCGACAATTAAAAAACTGTATATTTGCCCCCGCAAATGCTTACCTCAAAACAACACTATAAAGAAACTATTAATCTTGCCTGGCCTTTGATATTAACTCAGGTTGGCCATATTGTTACAGGTATGGTAGATACTATTTTTTTAGGACAGATAGGTGTTGCCGAACAAGCCGCAGGTATTTTTGCGAATAATATTTCCATGTTACTTCTCGTTTTTGGTATCGGTTTAAGTTATGCAACAACACCTCTTGTTACCAATGCGCACGAAAACAACGATCTCGAACAAAAAGCTTCGCTATTCAAAAATTCGCTATTCTTAAACTTATCTACCTCCTTTGTTCTGTTCCTTATTCTATTTTTTTCGGTTCCACTTTTAAAACATCTACAGCAGCCCCCTGAAGTTGTTGAAATGGCAACACCTTTTTTTGAAGTGATAATTTTCTCGATGATCCCTACCACCTTATTTTTTGTATGTAAACAATACTGCGAGGGATTAAGCAATACAAGCGCCGGTTTGATCATAAGCGTGTTGGGTAATATTTTAAATATTGTTTTAAATTATTTGTTGATCAATGGTTATATGGGCTTACCAAAAATGGGTTATATGGGTTCGGCCTGGGCAACTTTTATTGCACGCTGTTTTATGGGCATAGCTTTTTTATATCTCATGTACAAAACACCCGCGCTTAATGCCATTTTTACGGTTTACAAAAAAGTAAACGTAAACATGAAACACTTGGGAGAACTGGCTAAAATAGGCTTTAACTCAGCTATGCAATTTACGTTTGAGGTTGCCGCATTTGTTATTGCCGGTTTAATGGCAGGCTCTTTTGGAAAAGAGCAAATTGACGCGCACGGCATTGCACTTCATATTGCGGCGTTTACCTATATGTTTGGAAGTGGCATTGGAAGCGCAGCAACCATTAGAATTGGAATTTTTAATGCGCAAAACAATTGGCAAGAAGTAAAAAACGCAGGCTTAACCGCCATTAAATTAGTATTGATGGTTATGGGAGGCTGTGGTTTAATATTTTTAGCGCTTCATCAATACCTACCAAGCATTTTTAGCAGCGAAAAAGCGGTTATAGAACTCGCATCACAATTACTACTCATTGCAGCACTCTTTCAATTGTTTGATGGACTGCAAGTAACTGTAATTGGAATTTTGCGCGGCATAGAAGACGTAAGGATCTCAACCCTTATTACTTTTATTGGGTATTGGGTAATTGCACTAAGCCTTTGTTATTTACTAGCTTTTACTTTTAAAATGGAAGTGATAGGAATCTGGATAGGGCTCCTTGTAAGTCTAGTATTTGTAGGTCTGGCCCTCTTCTGGAGATTCAAATATCTTTATACAAAAAACCTTGGCAAAAGCATATAACATACATTTCATTCTTGTTATGTTAATTTTTCTGTTTTGCATTTTTATTTTCAAGATTACTTAGGCATGACTCGTTCTATATTTAGATACCAAAAATAAAATATTTTAATTCATAATGTAAAAAAGGCAAGATCATTTGGTTTTTATTTTTATGAGGGCGCCTGCCTTTCGCCATTGAAACTGAGGAGCTCAGGATACCGGGCTGCTAAGGGCTTCGCTTCGGCTTTTTTTGTTAGGCGAAAGGCCTCTCAAAAAAGAGCTAATCCCGATAGCTATCAGGACTTCGCATCCCTAGTGCAGGCGGTAAAAAAGACAGCGGCCATTTTACACCGTCAACGTGAGGGATTGCAGCGAAAATCATTTTTGCCTTTTTCAGGCAAAAAAATTGTAGCGAAAAGCCCGACCCCGCTCCGTATTTGCAGAGGCGGGGACACGCCCAAAAAAAGCGCAATTAACAAATTCCGAACCCTTTTATGGAATCCTTCCAATCCCTGCATCTCAATATAAAACTATTGCTATGGAAAGGAAAATTAAGAAAAAATTCTCGTATTTGTCGGTTGTTGGAGCCATTGGCATCAGTACACTGGCTTACGTAACGCCAAACTCTTATTATCAAGCTGCTTTGGAAAACGATTTTATTAAAGGGCTAAAAGAAAAGCTCACTGCATTTAACAAAACCGCTGCTGAAGACAGGGTGTATTTACAATTAGATAAACCCATGTACGAACCCGGTGATGATATTTGGATATCGGCGTTTATACGAGATGGTATTACATTAAAGGCTTCTGATAAAAGTGATATTATTCATGTTGAATTAATAAACCCAAAAGGAACAGTAGAAAAGAAAATAAGTTTGATCGCTAAAAACGGTAAAGCCGCCGGCGATTTTGCAATAGATAAAGAAGCATTAGGTGGCATGTATAAAATACGTGCCTACACCAAGTGGATGAAAAACCTGCCTTCCTGCAAGGCAGGTGATGGGCCGGAAAATGCCTTTGTAAAAGATCTACAAGTTCAGGAAGTGATCCTTCCTAATTTAAAAATGAAGTTAGATTTTGAACGCAAAGCTTTTGGTGCCGGAGATAATGTAATTGCAAAAATTGAACTGAACACCAATGAAAACAAACCTTTGGCTAATTACAAGATAAAATGCGTTGCAAATTTAGACGGGCAAAAATTACTAGATCTTACCGAAGTTACCGATGAAGAAGGTATAAGATATATTAAGTTCGACCTCCCGAAAGAATTAAAAACAAATGATGGTTTATTAAATGTAATGATAGATTATAACGGAAGTACCGAAAGTATTTCACGTTCTATTCCTATTGTATTAAATAAAATTGAATTAACTCTTTTTCCGGAAGGTGGCGATCTTTTAAATGATGTAGAAAATATAGTTGCATTTAAGGCCCTAAACGAATTTAATAAACCCGCTGATATTGAAGGCGTGGTATTAACCGAAAAAGGCAGTAAAGTTGCTTCGTTCAGCAGTTTTCATCAAGGCATGGGATCATTTAAATTGAATCCGCAATTAGGTGAGAATTATGTAGTGAAGATCACAAAACCTACAGGCATCCATCAAACTTATAAACTGCCTGAAACATTAGAGCGCGGTTATGCGTTGCACGTAGAGCAAACTAAACCAAACGTGATAGATGTGGCTGTTAATACCACTGAAAAAGAAGAATTATCACTGGTAGCACAAGTAAGAGGGAAAATTTACTATACAACAGTATTGGATGTAAAACCCGGAAGCAATAAAATATCTTTCCCTACAAACGATTTCCCCATTGGCGTTTCACAAATAACATTGTTTGATTCGAAAGGTATTCCTCGTTGCGAGCGTTTAGCTTTTGTAAATAAAGACAAACAAATGAACATCACTGTTGAAACAGAAAAAGAAAAATACTTACCTCGTGAGAAAGTAAAAATGACTATCTCGGTAAAAGACGAGCGCGGTTTACCAATGCCAGCCAATTTATCAATGGCGGTAGTAAACGATCAGTTTTTAAGTTTTGCAGATGATAAAACAGGAAATATTTTATCACAATTATTATTAGAGCAAGATCTTCATGGCAAAGTTGAAGAGCCTGCATTTTATTTTAATAAAAAAGAAGTTAAGGCCGATAAAGCGCTCGACTATGTATTAATGACCTCAGGCTGGAGACGTTTTACGTGGGAAAAAATAATAGATGAAGAAATGCCGGTGATATCTTTCTTAAATGAGAAAGCCATTGTTTCGGGTATTGTTTATAATTCAGAAACAGGGAAACCAATGGACGATGTAAAGATCAAAGTTAATAATGGAACAGAGATTGCAACTGACGAGAATGGCAAATTTCTTTTCAAAAAATTAGATCTTGTTGATCAAGTTAATCTTTCGTTTAATTATGATGGTTACTATCCTCAAGTACAATATGTGAAAGATTACAATCAAAACCTAGTGATCTATCTTTACAAAAAACAGAATAATTACTATGGCAACCATCCTTCAAAAAGCAAAAAAGGTGGAATGTGGTTAGCGGAAGCTAATAATGTTCCTGCTTCTGCGCAAGGTGCAGGCATGGCAAATGAAAAAGCAGCCATATTTAAAGCCCAACCAATGGCAAAAAATGTGCCTGTTGATAATGTTGCGGTAAACAAACGCAAAGAAGGTGTTAAGAATGATAATGCGCAACAACAGCAAGTTAAAGATCCTAAATTTGAGGGACAAAATAAAATTGCTAAAGATGCCAAAGTTTTAGCTTCGGTTGCAGGTAAAAAAGAACTTGCCAGAGCCAACGATCGCCGCGATAAATTTGCTATGGATGACGAGTTAGATGGTGACTTTGATCAACCAAATCAAATTGTACAAAATGTATATTATCGTGCTCGTCAATATTACGCTCCAAAATATGATAAACAAGAGAATGTGGAGACCCGTACCGATTTCCGTAATACCATTTACTGGAATCCAAATGTAGAAATTGGTTTTAGCGGTAAAAAAACAATTGAGTTTTATGCATCCGATGATATCACTTCATTCCGCACAACAATTGAAGGCATTGGAAATGATGGAACTATTGGTAGAACAGAAAAGAATTTCTTCTCCCAATTACCATTTTCTATGACAACTAAAATTCCGGTTGAAGTTGCTACAGAAGATTTTGTTTCTATTCCTTTAACTTTAAAAAATAATACCGATGGTCCTTTAGGTGGCATTATTTCAATCATTGCACCCGATGGATTGAAAGAAGTAGGAATTATTCCTACCATTCAAACAGTAATGCCGGGTAAAGCAAAAACCATTTATTTAGATTATAAAGTATTAGATAAAATTGGTTATGGCGATTTCACTATTAGCTTTAAAGCTTGTGGTTTAGGAGATGCATTTACTCAAACGATTCGTATTGTTTCCAAAGGCTTTCCTGTTGAAACATCATTCTCTGCGCAAGAAGTAGAAAAAGAATATGAATTCGAGATCAATAAAATGGTGAATGGTTCGTTAAAAGCAGCATTTAGCGCTTACCCAAATGTAGTTAACGATCTTATGAAAGGTGTTGAAGGAATTTTACAAGAGCCTTATGGTTGTTTTGAACAAACATCGTGTACTGCTTATCCAAATGCGATGGTAATGGATTATTTAAAAACAACGGATAGTAAAGACACTAAAACATTGGCAAAAGCTACTGATCTTTTAGAAAGAGGCTACAAACGTTTAATTGGTTTTGAAGCGTCACAAAAAGGTTATGAATGGTTTGGTTCAAACCCTGGGCACGAAGGATTAACTGCATATGGCTTGATGGAATTTAATGATATGAAAAAAGCAGGGCAAGAAGTTGATCAAACCATGCTCGATCGTACTTCTACTTGGTTAATGAGCCATAAAGATGGTAAAGGCGGATTTGCAAGAGAAAAACATGCTTACCATGATTTCGGAAGAATTAGCGATGATATTTTGAACGCTTACATTGTTTACGCTTTAGCAGAAGCAGGTTATACCGATTTCAAAAAAGAATTCAATACATCTTTTGACAAAGCCATTGCAAGCAAAGATCCTTACATGTTAGCTATGATGGCAAACGCGGCGTATTCTTTAAAAGAGAATATTAAAGGTGATGAAGCCATGAAACAGTTAATGAGCAAACAACAAAAAGATGGTGGCTTTAATGGTTTAACGCATTCAATTACGTACTCACAGGGACAATCGCTATTGATCGAAACAACATCGCTCTCTATCATGTCGATGTTGAAATCGAATAAAAGTGCAGGCGAATTAACCAAGGCTGTTCAATACTTAGTAAGTATGCGTCAAGGCTCAGGCGTATTTAGTTCAACTCAAGGAACTATTTTAGCTTTGAAAGCGTTAACAGAATATGCGAAAGCAAATAAGAAAACAAGTGAAGATGGTAAAATTGAGATTTATGTTGATGGTAAAAAAGTAATAGAGAAAGAATACAAAGCCGGAGATAAAAATGCAATTACTGCCGAAGGTTTAGAGCAATTTGTTAAAGGCGAAGGAAAACATACGGTGAAAGTAAAATACGTTGGTGTAAAAACGCCGTTGCCGTATTCGTTAGCTATTAACTGGAGTACATCTTTACCCCAAAGTGATGCAGAGTGTAATATCGATTTGAAAACCAAAATGGCGGCTACAACAGCTAACGTTGGCGAAACAGTTCGTTTAACTGCAACAATTTCTAACAAGAAGAATGAAGAAGTACCTAGCACGATGGCTATTATTGGTGTGCCGGCTGGCTTTTCAATTCAACCATGGCAATTAAAGGAAATGCAAGAAAAAGGAATCTTTGATTATTACGAAATCAAAGGAAATAATTTAGCTGTGTACTATCGTGGTATGGCTGCAAAAGCTGTAAAAGAGATCAACCTCGACCTTAAAGCAGAAATGCCGGGTGAGTATGATGCTCCAGCTTCAACAGCATACTTGTATTATACCAACGAATTTAAAACATGGGCAGGTTTAAGTAAAATAACAATTAAAAAAGCATCGTAATTTGAATAGTGGAATAAATAATCACCTGCCTGCCGGCAAGGCAGGCAACAGGAATAAGGGCGGTCTCTGGATCGCTCTTGTTTTCCTTTTTTTTAATGTACTTAACGGACAAAGCAATTACCCCATCAATGATCCACGCAATCCTAATTGTCCTTGCCATAAATACCAAAAATTAGCGGATGATGAATTTAAAAAGCTTTTGGCCCTAAATAATACCAAGCCCTTAAAAAAGGAAAAAGGAATTAGTGATGATGAGCAAGGAAAAAACAAAATACTTACTCCAAAAAAAGATGAGCCTCCACAATTTGTTGGAGTTAGCAGTGATAATCAAGGAAAACTAAATAAACCTCAAGATATATTTGTTGGTATCAGTAATGACGATTTAGCCATGACCAATATACAGATCTCGAATCATGATGGTGATAATATTTTAGGAAAAATAAATGAAAACCCGGCAGATTGGAATGTTTCAGAACAAAAAATGGAGCGCTCAGGGTCTTTTAGCAAAGCGCCTCGTTATACAACAACAAAACATTGGAAAGGCAAACACAAAAGGCATAACAGCCGGTATAAACAATTAAAACGCATTTTTTGCGTAGGCGGTTGGGATATTTGGAAGAGAAAAAAGATTACTAGTGCTTGTTTTCATTGGAGATAAATAATCGAGCCTAAAATTGCTTAAGCTGTTGTTTCTCACAATACTCATTAAAAACTCACTCGATTATTCTGTATGAAATTTTCCAGACTGCAATGAAAGCTGATATTTGTTCCGTGAACTCAACCGGAATGCTGCGCCAGCGATAGAACGGAAAGCCCCGCGAGGATTTTGCCTGCCTGTCCGGTAGGCAGGCGATGTGGCGTTTGAGCAAGGAGGGGGCAAAAGCCCAGTGAACTTTTGCGCCGGCTCGTACGAAAGCAGGAAGCCACCATAGCTTTAGCGCCACAGCAAAAGACTGCGTGGCTTGAAGTGAAAGCCTGCCTACCGGCAGGCAGGCGCGCCCGGGCGCCCAAATTACAGAAAAATATTTTTTGAAAATCAACTTACTATGCAATATTCTGCATATCGCACAACTTTTTGTATTGCCCGTTAAGCGTTAATAATTGCTGGTGATTACCGCGTTCAACAATTTCGCCTTTACTCATCACTATAATTTCGTCGGCACTAATAATAGTTGATAAACGATGAGCGATAACAATGCTTGTTCGGCTATGCATTAATTTTTGTAACGCATCTTGCACTAATTTTTCACTTTCGGTATCTAATGCCGATGTAGCTTCATCCAAAATTAAAATATCCGGGTTTTTTAAAACCGCACGCGCAATATTGATGCGTTGCTTTTGTCCACCACTTAATTTACTACCTCTATCGCCAATATTGGTATGATAACCATTAGGCATTTCGGCAATAAATTCGTGAGCATTCGCAATTTTAGCGGCTTCGATCACTTGATCTTCTGTTTTTCCTTCAATTCCAAAAACAATATTATTGTAAATGCTATCATTGAATAAAATACTTTCTTGTGTTACTACACCAATAATGCTTCTTAGCGATTTAATGCTAATATCTTTTATGTTTTGCCCGTCAATTAGTATTTCACCTTTATCCGTATCATAAAAACGTGGCAACATATCGGCCATGGTTGTTTTTCCACTTCCACTCTGCCCTACTAAGGCAATGGTTTTTCCTTTGGCAACTTTTAAATTCACATCCTTCAATACATACCCAACTCCGGCGTTATGATACATGAACGACACGTTTTTGTATTCAATGGCTGTATTCAAACTTTTTATCTCTTTAGGATCGGCCGAATCGTGGATCTCCATATCAGCTTCTAATATCTTATTGATTCGCTCTTCGCTGGCAATTCCTTTTTGAATGTTATTATAGGATTGTGTAATTTGCTTTATAGGTGGAAGTAATTGCGATGCCAATCCAAAATAGGTAATAAATAAAGCACCTTGAAGTTCGCCTTTAAACACCATATTACCTCCAATAAATAAGATGAGCATTAAAATCCCCATCACAATCGATTCGCTTAAAGGAGAGCCAAGATCAGTTTTCCTATACACTTTTACCGATTGCTTAAAGAATTGCTCATTTGTTTTTTCAAATTTATCTTGCAAATGGCGCTCAGCATTAAATGCCTTAATTACCTTTATACTTCCTAGCGTTTCCTCCAACAAACTTATAAGACTACCCAAAGTTTCTTTTGCTTTACGAGCCGAACCCTTTAAGGTTCGCGAAATAATGGCAATAAATACAGCTGCAATTGGTAACAATACCACAATGTACAAGGTTAATTTTGTACTTATAGCTAACATCACCGAAAAAATGATTACCACTGTAAGGGGCTCACGAAATATCATTTCCAGCGTTTGCATAATGCTCCATTCTATCTCCATTACATCTGCTGTCATTCTACTCATCAAATCACCTTTTTTTTCATCACTGTAATAACTTAATGGAAGATCTAATGCTTTTTTGTGCATTCTATTTCTTAGGTCGCGCACAACACCGTTACGAATGGGCGCAATAAAGAACATGGCCATATAGCGTGAAATGTTTTTACAAAGAGTGATCACAAAAACCATGGCGCAAATAAGCATTAAGGCTCCGGCTTTACCTTTAATAAAAACCAAGCTTGCCAAATAGTAATCAGACATGCTTTGAAAGTAAGAAGAGGACATAGAAAAAACAGGCTCCCCCTTCATGATTATTTTGGCAATAGAGTTACCTTCTTTGAACAATAATTGCAAAAAAGGTGCAATAAGAGCTAAGGCCGCCGCATTAAAAACGGCAAACAACACGTTAAAAAGGATATTAAGCGCTGTGTTGCCCTTATAATTCTTGATGTATTTTAAAGCGGAGAAAAGCTTCCTCATTATGCGCGAATATACGAAATATGACTGCTTATAACGCTATTAAGATCGCTTTATTATAGGTGAGTTCTAAAAATTAGTTTTTAAGGCGAGTGGAATTTTAAAGCCGCAGCAAGTTCTATCCTGAGAGGATTTTAAAATAGAACTCAACGACAAAAAAGCAATTTTTAGAACTCACCTAGAAAATGCTTACCTTTACCTTATGGACAGCGTAAGACAACAAAGAATAAACAAACTAGTACAGAAAGAATTGGCCGAAATATTTAGAGGCGAATCGAGGAATTTGTTTGGAGGCGCCTTTATCACCGTAACTCAAGTAAGGGTTAGCGCCGATCTTGGGATAGCAAAAGTGTATATAAGCATTATGGCCACAAAAGACCGTGATGCTATTTTCAAATTGGTAGAAGATCAAAAAGCGCCTATTCGTAAGCGTTTGGGTAATTTGGTTGGTAAACAATTACGTATTGTTCCTGAATTATATTTTTACCTCGACGATTCGTTGGATTACGCCATGAAAATTGAAAGTCTGTTAAAAAAATAACTTGAATCTAAGTTTTTTCATAGCACGCCGTTATCTTATTTCAAAAAAATCTAACAATGCCATTAATATCATTAGTTGGATAAGCATTATTGCCATTGCCATTACTACCGGAGCTCTTATTGTTATTCTTTCGGCCATGAACGGTTTAACCGGCGCAGTTGCGGGATTGTATAATACATTTGAGCCCGACCTAAAAATTACAGCTGCTAAAGGAAAATATTTTACTGCCGATGAAGCTTTGGTGCAAAAAATAAAAACCATTGAAGGCGTTGAAGCTGTTTCGAAAACCTACTCGGATAAAGCCTTAATTAAAAACAACGAAAAACAAACTTTAGTTTCGGTAAAAGGTGTTGACGATAACTTTACGAATGTTACAAAAGTTGATTCCTCTATGGTAGAAGGTAAATACCAGATTAATCAAAAAAAGAATTTTATTGTATTAGGTCGCGGTGTTGCAAATACGCTTGGTGTAAACATCATGGAAATTTCGAGTGAGTTAAGTTTATTGAGTCCAAACAAAGGGAAAACAAGCAGTTTAAACGCTCAAGATAATTTTACTCAGGTATACTTAACGCCTAACGGAGTGTTCTCGTTAAATGATGAATTTGATTACCAATTTGTATTTGTGAGCTTAAAAACGGCTAGAGAATTGTTTAGCGATAGCATTCGTATTAGTGCCATTGAAATAAAATGCAGCAATACCGAAGAAGTTCAGGAAAAATTACTGGCCATGATGGGTAATAATTTCGTCATAAAAAATCGTTACCAATTGAATGATGTTTTATTTAAAACGTTGGAAACCGAAAAGCTGGCCACCTTTATTATTCTTGCCTTTATTTTGATTATTGCCACCTTTAATATCATTGGCGCGCTTACGATGCTGATCATTGAAAAGAAAAAAGACATTAAAACCTTATTTAGTTTAGGAGCAGATCTTGCGCTTGTTCGGAATATTTTTATGCGCGAAGGTTTTTTGATCACAGGGGTTGGTGCAACTATTGGTTTAGTATTAGGCTTATTTGTTTGCTGGCTACAAATTAAATTTCACTTAGTAACTTTTGGCGATCAGTTTGTGATCCCTTACTACCCTATTGAATTACAAACTAAAGATTTTGTTTGGATCTTTTGTTTGATCATGCTCATTGGCTTTTTTGCTGCGCTGTATCCGGTTAGGTTTTTTACGAAGAGTGCGAAGGTGAGTTAATAGTACTACTTTTTACCCTCACTATAACACTCTATAGATATTAAAATAACCCTCCCAAAAACATGAAACCACCAAAAAAAAGGAAAATGGCCTTAGTTATCGGGTTTGCTATTTATCCTTTAATAACAACGGCATTTGCCTTATTCGGTAAATATTTAATATTAATAGGGCCTCTTCCTCTTCGAACTTTGCCAATTCCGTTGTTTCAGTGCCTATTATGGTATTTATTTTAATACCGCTTTTGCAGAAATTATTGGCTGGCTGGCTTAAGAATTGAAAGATTAAAGAAAAGTCAAACCTTGAGTAACAGAGTAAAATTCTTCACCAAAAAAGTTGAGCAAGACTGATCGCTTTAAAAACATTATACTTTTATAAGTTTCTTGATCAAAGTTCCCATTTCTGTATGTATTTCAATAAAATAAGTGCCTCTTCCAAACGAACCAATATCGATGTTGGCTTGCGTTAAATTTATAGGATCTTGCTCAAATACTATTTGTCCAATGGAATTTACGATCACTATCTTTTCGAATTTTAGAGTGAGCTTAAACTTATATTTCCTGAAGTTGGGCTTGGTGATATTACAATAGCTTGTTTTAATTTTTCTTAATTGGCAAAACCAATATCGGAAACTACATCAATATTTACAGTGGCTCTTCACCCACTTGTTTAAGTGCATTGGCATTTATCACAATTCTCTTTGAGTCAAGATGTCGTTTTTTAAAATTCTCATCCGTACTTAATTTATATTTCAAATAACCATCAGAACCACAAATATTTTGCGATTTGAATTGTACAATGATCATTAAGCAAAAAACCAATACTGAAATTCGAGTTTTTTTCATCCAGAATTATTATGTCATCAAATATAAATGTTTTGATTAGAGCCAGATAGATAAATGAGTAGAGCCTTGGTTTTGATGGCGAATGAATTACCCCGCAGCAGAGCTGACGGGGTATCGCGTTACCCGAACGCCAGACTTAATTGAGTTTTATGCAGTTGTTTATAATTCCCTTTTGCCTC
>JAWXAS010000140.1:0-6442 GCA_034439635.1 Bacteroidota bacterium
AGCGAAGCCTACTCGTTGCGCAAACATTAAGCAAAGCCCTAAACAAGGCTTTTCGTTCTATCCCGGGCGCAGCATTAGGGTTTAATTTACACTTAAAAATATCTGCCGCTTTTTTAATCCTTTTTTACTTTTTTCGGTAGATTTTTTTCGCACTATTTTTAAACAAACTCAATAATAACAAGGATTACAGAGTTTTTGAGGGACGATGAAATAATCAAACCGGTGGGTATTGAGAGGCTCAATTTTTGCAAAACTGCATCATTTATCTTGAAGTAGCCTACATAAAATTACAGGAAGTGGGTAATGAGATTCTGTGATCGAATACCTGTTTTATGAAGGGTGAAAAATAAGAAGTGTTAATTATATACTTTTAAATTATTATAATTCATACTTCATATTTCCGTTGACATAAACCAATTCAATAAATCCTTTTAAGAATTTCAGTTTGTATTCAGCCAGCTTAAGTTCGGTTTCCAACCATTTATTTTCGCGAGAATTAAGCAAGAATAGAGAGCTTTCGCCGTTGACAAATTTTAAACGTTCGGCTTCCACTAAAATTTTACTATAGTTGGACGAGCGTTCAGCGTTTGCAATTTGTAAAGAAGTAACTTGAAGAGCTTCGATCAGAAGTTTTCTTTTGTACGTCAATTGATTTTGTTTGTTGAATAATTCTAATTCATTATTTTTAGCCGTGATCGAAGCCATTTTGTATTCATGCCTTGGTTTTCGTAAAAATAGAGGAAATGAAAATGTTGCGCCCCATTTGTAATTGTTGGTGTTGAACGTTGGAAAAATAATGTTGCTATTGGTATTAAGAAAGTTGTAACTTACATCTAAAACCGGCTTTATCATCTCTTTTTTGAGTTTAGCTTCGGTTTCCAATACCTTTTGCTTAGCCATGTATTGAGTGATCATAGGATTTGTTACCTCATCGTTTGCAACAATCTTTTTTATGGAGGTTTGAACAAGGCCATATATCTTATCCAAGCTATCTGATACAAAATATCCCCCCGTGAAGGATTTGTTTGAAACAGGATCTAGAATTAAAAGCTCATTGAATTTTTTTATCATTTCTATTTCTCCGGATTGTAGATCTAGCAATCTACTTTGCAAGAAAATAGCGGCCTCAACGGTATCTACGATCGGTCTTTCGCCAATTAATGAAAGTTCTGTGATACCCTTAAGGCGTTGATTGGCAAGATCGGCAAAATAGGCAAACAGTTTATTCACCTTTTTAGTATAGAGCACATCAAAATAAGTATTCGACGCTACAAATAACAAGTCATTCAATTGAATGTTTTGTTCTGATTTATAAAATTCAGAATAATGTTTTGCTTTTATTACTTCCGCACGTTTAGAGTCAAACATCAAACCTCTTAGTATACTGGCCTCAATTCCTACGTAAGGCAAACCAACTAATGGCACAGTATTTTCCGGATTCAAGTAAATTCCCTGTCCATATTGGTATCCCATTCTAATGTATTGAGAAGTGTACAGTTGTTGTTTTAGCTCTGCACCCGCAACTGTAAAATAATTTCCTGAATTAAACTGTTTGTTGTCTATGTAAGAATTCAGTTGAGGATCAAAATTTCCTTTTGCTGCGGTAAGTTGCGCTTTAGCGTATTCAGAATTATTTTCGGCCCTTTTTGCAAGCGGATTATTTTGTTTAACGGAAATAATAAATGAATTGTATGTAAAATTGGGCGTTTGAGCCAAATACGCATAACTGTAAAGGATTAAAACGACAGCAATACTATTTTTTTTCAGTTTTTTCATTTACTACAGCATCAGTTTTTTTATTGTAGAATTCGGGAGGAAAGCCGTTAGCCTTTCGCCATAATTCATAAATAACCGGAACATTATTGAGTAATGCAAACCCCTGTGCGCCACCACCAATTTGAATAGCGCTTGGCCAAGGTTGTCCTTTGCTAATTGCCAACACCCTAAATTTGCCGTTACTTGAAATAACCTTGTCAAAAGTAACTATTTCGGCTCTAAAGCTACCGTAACTTAAACCTGGCCATCCCGAAAAAACAAAAGCAGGCCACCCATCAAAAATGAGCTGTACATTTTGTCCTTTGGCCATTAAAGGAAGATCAACAGGATCGATATATAGTTCTACAGCTTGTTCTTTTTGCACAGGAACAATATTACAAAGCCTACCGCCTTCCTTCACAATTTCGCCAACACCTTTTAAAGCTAAATTATTTACGTAACCATCTTGTGGCGACAAAACATAGTAGTATGTGTTTCTGAGTGAATAGTTAGAGAGTTGGTTTTGAAGTTTAGTAAGCGATCCTTCGGCTTCATATACCATGGAAATGGTGCTAAATTTATCTGACTCGGCCTTCATCAGTTTCTCATTATATTCCTGCAGAGTTCCATTAAGATCTAGCTCCGAATTTAGAAGCTCGTTTTTTGTTGCAATAATTTTATTTTCGGCAGCTATTTTTTTAGAATAGGCTTCTTGAACTTTTACTTTCCTGTTTTCAAGATCAGTTTTAGAGATCACCCCTTTTGTTAAGAGCTCCTCGAAGCGTTTAAATTGTTCTTCAGATACTTTATAATTATTGAGTGCAGCTTGCGCCTCAGCGCTGTCGCTTGATAATCTAGCTCTTACTTGTAAGATCTTATTCTTTACCTGCTCTGTTTTTAAGCGAAGCGATTTATTAATGGCATCTATTTGATCGTTAATAGCCGACACTTGACTTTCGTATGACTTAAGTGAAGTTTCCTTAGATTTTACTTGAGATTCGGATCTTTCTACCAGCATAGAATCCATATATTCTTCCTTTATTTCCGAAATAAAGGCGATCGTATCATTCTTACGCACGAAATCGCCATCATTTATAAACCACTTCTCAACTCTTCCTGCAATACGTGAGGTAATTTGTTGCGGCTTGTTTTCCGGATTCAATACGCTCACTTCTCCTGTCATGCTAATGCTTTGAGTCCAAGGAAGAAATAGAGAGATAATACAGGTAATTAAAATGGAATAAAATATCCATTTCATTTTCTTGGTATAATACGCTCGGTAAACATTGCTGGTTGAGTTCATCGAGTTTGATTCTTCCGATGATAGATAAGAAGATTCCGGATTACTAACAAACAAAAGTTCGATTTTGTAAAGACCGGTAATGATGTCGTAGCAAGTTCCTAAACTAGTCACCAATTTTTCAACAGAATTTATTACAAGAAGAATAATGATCTCAGAAGCTACAAACTGTCCAATGTTAAGCTCACCAATCTGAACAAGATAAGTGCCAAGGAATAGGAGAACGCTAACAAAAAAAACCTTAAATAATAAAATCCCTTTATACTGCTTTTCGTAAGTGTTATAATATTCTTTACGATGATCTAAATAAAGATTGATCTCCGTGTCAATTTTTTCTGCAGAATAATTGTTTGAGTTAAGTGTTTCAAAGATCTGATATTTTTGTGTGGAGGTATTAAGATTGGAATCCTGAGCCTTCTTCCCGTAATACGTTACAATCAAATAAAACGCTACACCTAAAATAACGGAAAAGATCACAAACCAATTGCTATATGCTGGTAAAAGCAATAAACCGAATGCAATGCTTATTACCGAAAAGGAGAAGTCGAGAAGAATTGTTCCGATACCTTTTTGAAGTGTAACTACTTCAAAGAAATGAGCAATACTTTTCTTTATTTTATTGTCTTCTCCTAAAATACTAGAAATACGTTCGGTAACACCGCAAAAGATCCTTTCATGAAGAGTTTCGTTTAAACGCATTTGCCATAATTGTAATAAACCTATAAATAAGGTGGCCATAATGGTAAGGAAACTCAATAGCGCAAGGGAAGCCGAAAACCTACCTGCCATAGTATAAGTAATAATACCTTGTATGGTTAAAGGAATTGTTAAATAGAGTGCACCCTGAATAAGGGCAAGCGCGTATATGTTATAAACAACACGTTTCTCTTTGCCTAACCATTTAAACAGAAGTTTTGTTTTATCGTTGATCATATCTTTTTTGTGTTTTTTCGGATGATCTCACCAAAATTCTCATTGCATTGTGTTATAGGAACTGAATAAACTCTTGTGTTTTCTATTGCTTCGTGTGCAATAAATTCAAGTATTTTGTCAAACAGGAGTCCTTTTGTTTGCCCTGTTATCACAAAATTTATTTGCTCCATTATGTTACCATTCATTTTCATTAAAGAGTGATTATCCTTATCTATAGAAGCATGGGCAATAAGATCATTTTCTACTAAGCCCTTTACTAGTTTCATGGCGTCTTTTTGAGAATCAAGGTAAATATATGCATTTATCATAACTACACAAATTTAGTAAAATGATGTGAAATGATAGTAATACTATTATTATTTTAATAAATTTTAATATTTAGTATATTTGTACTTTTAAACCAAGAAATGATGCAATTAGACATTAGGATCAAAATGAATGAAAAGCTATACCTGCGAAACCCGGAGGAAAGCGCCCTAGGAAAACGCATCGTAAATCGTGGGCTTACATTAATAAATAAGCTTGGTTTTGAGGATTTTACGTTTAAAAAACTTGCTAAAGAGATTGATACAACAGAGGCAAGTATTTACCGTTATTTCGAGAATAAACACCGCCTTTTGATTTATTTAATTGCTTGGTATTGGAGCTTTTTGGAGTACAAAGTTGTTTTTAGCATCAATAATATTACAGACCCTGTTATTAAGCTTAAAGCAATAATCAGTTTATTAGTTGTTGAGCCTGATAAGAAAATGCGAAATGATTTTATTTCAGAATGGGAAGCTTACCAATTGGTAAAATGGGAAGGGTCAAAAGCGTATTTAACACGAAGCGTTACCCGTGATAATAAAGACAGGTTATTTAAACCTTACAAAGACCTTTGTGCCAGAATCGCAAACATTATAAAGGAATGCAATCCAAAGTATAAGTTTCCAAACTCTCTTGCAAGCACCATGCTCGAAATGTCACACGCACAAAAATTCTTTATGGAAAATTTGCCATCATTAACCGATAGTCAAAAAATTGAAGATTCAAAACTCACTCTTTTTCTGGAGGAAGTGATATTTAAGGTTCTTCAAAAGTAGTGGGTTTAAACTTTTTCTAAATGTAACCTTTCAAAGTAGCGTGGTTTTGTTAAAAGGCCTATCTTTGAATTAATGAAAAATATCTTTTTTGTAGTATTATTTGCTTTTGTATTCACCTTCTGTAATGTCCGTTCAAAAGAGGATGTTTCCTATTATGAGCCCCATGAACCCGGTATTCAAAGCGGAGGAATAAAAGTGATTCCAATTCAAACGCCAAAGGGTTTTTTTAAAGTATGGACCAAACGGATTGGCAATAACCCCAAAATAAAAGTGTTGTTGTTAAATGGCGGCCCGGGTTGCACGCACGAATATTTTGAAAGCTTTGAGAGTTTTTTGCCAAAAGAAGGTATCGAATTTATTTATTATGATCAGTTGGCTTGCGGAAATTCGGATAATCCAAAAGATACGTCTCTGTATGACTTAGATCGGTACGTTGATGAAGTAGAACAAATACGCAAGGCATTGAATTTAGATAAAAATAATTTTT
This sequence comes from Bacteroidota bacterium, assembly GCA_034439635.1. Lineage (GTDB taxonomy): Bacteria > Bacteroidota > Bacteroidia > B-17B0 > Aurantibacillaceae > Aurantibacillus. The sequence continues at coordinate 5,558 of JAWXAS010000140.1, forward strand.
ATTTGCTTGGTCATTCTTGGGGTGGAATAGTGGCTATGCAATATGCACTAAAGTATCAAGAGCAGATGAAAGGCCTTATTATTTCTAATATGATGGCTAGTTGTCCTTTATATGGGAAATATGCCGATGATGTGTTGTCGAAGCAAATGAATAAAGTTGTTTTAGATAGCATCAAAGCCATTGAATACAGAAAAGATTTTTCGAATCCAAGATACATGGAATTATTGCTTCCAAACTTTTACATGAAACATATTTGTCGTTTACCTGAATATCCCGAGCCTGTAAAGCGTTCGTTTGATAAGCTAAATGGAGAATTGTACACCATTATGCAAGGACCAAGCGAATTTGGAATTGCCGGAAAACTCACTAATTGGGATGTAAGCAAAGAGTTGAAGAAAATAAAAATCCCAACTTTAGTTATTGGTGCAACCTACGATACCATGGATCCTAAATACATGGAGTGGATGAGTAAGGAAATTAAGGGTTCTGCTTTTTTGCTTTGCACAAATGGAAGTCATATGTGTATGTGGGATGATCAGGAGGTTTATTTTAAGGGGTTGATAAAGTTCTTTCAAAGAAATAGGTAATTGTTCTTTTTAAAAGAACCAAAATTTGTCACTTACTTTTCTTCCTTGATGAAGAAAAGTAACAAAAGAAATCAAGGCGCTTCGATTCTCCTCACAGGCCACGCCCCTAGCACGAAGCACCAGCCCACCGCACGCGTCTGCGGAGGAAGATTTGTATTCAAAGGAAGATGGTTCTTCGAGAAGTGTTAGGAAAAGATTGTTGTTTAGAAATATCTGTGATTTTCCGTTTCTGACTCTATAGCAACGAAGGTGCCTCTGCTAACACTGCTTTTTCTGCGTTTAACTTTCCCCTGCGAAC
>JAWXAS010000141.1:0-69318 GCA_034439635.1 Bacteroidota bacterium
CAGTGCGACAAACATAGCAAAGGACAAACAAGCTTGAAGTGATAGCCCGATAAGGCGCCCAAATAATAAAAAATACTTTTTGAGGTTCGACTAAATAGGCCTCAGATAAGCACAAATGAACGTAACTTTTGCAAACACAACTGAAGAGATCAATAAAATCATTGACTTACGTTATGATATCTTACGTAAGCCATGGCAACAATCAAAAGAATCGGCAAGTGATGGACATGAAGATGCGGCTCACAACGCTTTTGTGCAAGATGATAAAGGAAATGCAATTGCATGCGGACGATTACAAGCAAACGATGCAACTACAGGACAAATTCGGTACATGGCTGTGGCAAACGGAATGCAAGGAAAAGGATTAGGGAAACTAATTTTAAAAGCTCTTGAAGGAAAAGCAAAGGAACTTAAGCTCAAAAAAATAGAATTACAAGCTCGCGAAAACGCATTGGAGTTTTACAAGGCCAATACTTACATCTTAAAAGAAAAAACACATTTGCTGTTTGACGTGGTGCAACATTATTTGATGGTAAAAGAATTGTAAATTAGCCCCCTCCCCCTACTTCACATCCAATAACTGAATATTAAAGATCAAAACTGAATTGGGCGGAATACCTGATGTTCCTGATGTGCCGTAACCTAAGACAGATGGGATAATTAAAATTCCCTTTCCTCCCTTTTTAAAATATGGGATTCCTTCTTGCCAACCCTTAATTACCGAACTAAGGTCGAACGAAATTCCTGCAGATGTACTTTGATCAAATGTGCTTCCGTCGGTAAAATAACCTGAGTAAACAACGGTAACATTAGAACTTATAGAAGGATTAACCCCTGTTCCCGGAGTACTCATTACATAATATAATCCGGAACCGGTTGCTGTTGCGCTTAGTTTATTATCACTAATATATTTTTGAATAATTTCCTCGTCTTCTTTAGCTTGCTTTTTGGCCTTACGCTTACTGCAAGAACTAAAAGACACAACCAAAGCAATTAATAAAAAATACTTGATCATATTAATATCCGAAAATCTCTTTAAGTGTAAGTACTTTTACCGGACCATATTTTTCAAGTACCTTCATATCGAGATTATCTTTTTTTCCAATTACAAGTACCGTAATATTCTTGCCCTTTATGTTATCAGCATGGAATTTCTTTACATCCTCGTATTTAAATAAATTTACCTTCTCATAAACATCTTTGCGAATATCTGTGATTAAGCCCATTTGTTGAGCGTCCAGATAATTAAATAAAATATCAGCCTTATTAATACGTTGAGAACGGATCTCTTGCAATAAATTTTCTTTTGACGCTGAAAAAGAAGCTTCAGATCTTGGTATTTCAGTTAACAGATCGGTCATACCCTTCATTGCTTCAGGCAATTTATCTACTTGAGATCCAATATAAGAAACATTGTAAAACTGTTTAGAAGGTTTGTTTGGTTGAACGTAACGGGAATAAACAGAATATGCCAGAGCTTTTGATTCTCTAAGATCTTGAAATACTACGCCGCTCATACCATCACCAAAATATGTATTGTACAATTGTAAAAGTGGTATCATCCCCTTATTGTAAACTCCACCTTGATTCAACATAATGATTTCGGCTTGCTTCATATCATAATCAATAACAAAAACTTCATTGTTAATAGTTCTGAATTCAAATTTTTGCGAGGCAGCAACTGGTTTGTAACCACCTGCCGGAGCAACGTGCACCGCATTAAGGCTTTTTGTTACGTCGGCTAATTCTGCAGGACCATAATACAACACTTTATGTTCAAACATGCTTAAACCTTTTATTTTATTCTTAATATCTTCAGCGGTTATCTTATCTAAGTCCTCATTGCTCAATTGATTTGTAAAAGGATTCAGAGCGCCATATCGAGCAAAACTTACTAAACCACGATTCAAGATCATTCCTTTTTGTTGCTTCGCGTCTTCTCTTTCCTTCTTGACATCCTCGATCATGTTTTTTAATGTCTCGGTTTCAACAGCAGGATTTGCTAATACTTTTTCGAATAATTTAAGCGAAGCTTCAAAATTATCACTCAAACCATTTAAGCTTATCCAAGTATCTTCATTATCACTAAAAACATTAAATGAACAGCCCAATTTATATAATTCCTGTTTGATCTTCGCAGGCGTCATATCTGCTGTTCCCACGTAATCAATATATTTTACGGCAATATTGGATAGCTTATCGTTATTATTTCCCATGTCGAATTTATAATACAATTCAAACACTTTGTTCTCTGTATTCTTATTATAGATCACCGGAATATTTGAAGCTAGTGTGCCCTTTTTAATGTCAGTTGCATAATCAACAAACTTTGGTTGTATATCAGCGGTTTTTGCTTCGTAAATACCTTTTACAAATGGCGACATATTATCACGATCAACATCCACAGGAGTAATCTGGGGTTTTTCCACTTTTTGCACATTCTTGTCTTCTCCAATACGTTTGAAAACAACAACGTAATTATTGTTATTGAAGGTTTTTTTAGCAAAATCAATGATCTCTTGCTTTGTGATCTTTGATATACGTTCCATTTTATCAACTTGCTTTTGCCATTTAATATCATTCACAAAAGCATCTAACATTTCTCCGGCACGCGAGCCATTATTTTCCAACTCCTTTGTTTTAGATAATTTCATGTCTGTTATCACAGCTTGGATCAACCAATCAGGGAAGTCGCCTTTCTTTATCAGTTCAAGTTGCGAATACAAAATTCCTTCTAGTTCCTCTAATTTTTGATTCTGTTTTGGAGAAGCGCCTAAAGCAAAAACACCCATATCTTTTAATGGATAAACGTAGCAATTAGCTCCAAGCACTTTTTGGGCCTGATTAAGATTAATATCCATTAAACCGGCTTTTCCATTAAATAATATCCCAACAATTAAATCGAGCATATCTACTTCCTTTGTACCTTCTCCTTCAGTTCTCCATATCATACTCATGCTTTCAGGATCTGGTCCGTAAACATCACGAACTATCCTTGAAGTAATAGGCTCTTCCTTTTCCGGAGTATATGCCTCCATCGGTTTAGATGACGCCGAATTAAAATGCTTTTCAATTTGCGTTATCACTTTATCCGGATCAAAATCACCACTCATAACTATTGCCATATTGTTTGGTGCATACCATTTTTGATAATAATTATTGATCTCGGTCATAGAAGGATTTTTTAAATGATCTATGGTTCCAATGGTTGTTTGAGTTCCGTATTTGTTCTTTGGAAATATTGCTGAAAAAGCAGCTTCGTATGATTTTATATTGTCATTGTCCAATCCGCGATTTTTTTCTTCATACACCGCTTCCAATTCTGTATGAAACAAACGCAATACCGGTTTACGAAAACGCTCTGCTTCAATTTTTAACCAATTATCGATCTGGTTACTTGGAATATCATTCACATAAACTGTTTGATCAAACGAAGTGAACGCATTTGTTCCTTGCGCACCAATAGCAGCTAACATTTTATCGTATTCGTTGGCAATGGCTAATTTTGCAGCAACTCCGCTTATACTGTCAATTTGATGATAGATCTTTTTACGGCCCGCTTCATCGGTTGTTTTTCTATAGGTTTCGTATAGATTTTCTATCTTCTTAATTTCTGCAGTTTCCTTAACCGCGTCTTTTGTCCCAAATTTATCAGTTCCCTTAAACAACAAATGCTCTAAGTAATGCGCTAAGCCCGTTGCGTTTGACGGATCATTTTTGCTACCCGCTTTTACAGCAATATAGGTTTGAATACGTGGTGCATTTTTATAAACCGAGAGATAAACTTTTAATCCGTTTTTAAGCGTATAGATACGTGCATTATAAGGATCGTTTAAAGCATACTCATAATTTAGAGCTGTTTTTTTAGGCCCGTCGGCCGGTTTATTTTGTGCCGAAGTTACAAGTGCAAGGCAAGTTGATAAGGTAATAAGGGTCAGTTTATTCATATATTCTTTCATTTACTTTTTAGTATTCTATATCTAGATCAAAACGTTTTTTTAATTCTAATAAAGCTAAATTTTTCTCGCTCATCACTTTAAATTTTTCTTTTGGTGTAAAAGCTTTTACGCTTGCACTCACATCATCTTCCTTAATTGAAAATTTTAGCACGATAATATTATTCTTCAGATCCTTTCTTAAAACTTCAAGCATATCCTGCTTCAATTCTTGAAACTTTTCAAGCTGCGAGTGATTTAAAAGCGTGATTAGTATCTCGTTTGTAGGAGTTAAAACAACAGGAGCCTCGGTAAGCGAAACATAAATACTCTTGTTTTGTTGTTTAGTTTTTGCATACTTCAAAACAGACTCTTTGATCATGTCCAAGGTAAGCACCTCATTTATATAAGCTACTTCATTTGACCTATCCGGAGCCGACGATTCGTTTGGTAGTGTTTTATCGGTTAAAGCATCCTTTAAAGAGAAGCTTGCCGTGTTTTTTAATTGATTGAAAGGAATAACCGGCTTGCTCGCGGTTTTTATCACCGGTGCATCATTGTTAAAGCTTGTAATAACAGGGTTGTTTTGCTTTACAACAGGTGTTTCGCTTTTAACTACAACGGATTCATCGTTTTTTTTTTCAGGCTCTAGAGGCGAGTTCAAAAAACACAACTGCATTAATGCCATTTCCACCAACAATCGCTGGTTTTTGGCACTTTTATAATTCACATCGGCTTTACTAATGATCGATAACGATTTTAATAAAAATTGCACCGTGCAATTTGCCGACTGCTGAGCGTATTTTTGTTTAAGCGCATCGCTTACTTCCAATAAAACTAAAGTTTGAGGATCTTTACTAACTAAAATATTACGTAAATGCTCTCCTAATCCATTGATGAAATTATGGCCGTCGAAACCTTTCTTTAAAATATCATCAAACACTACCATAATCTCAGGTAAGCGCGATCCAAGAAAAGCATCCGTCAATTTAAAATAGTAATCATAATCAAGCACATGTAAATTCTCTACAACTTGCTTATAGGTTAAATTATTTCCTGTAAAAGCAACCATTTGATCGAACATCGAGCAAGCATCGCGCAAACCGCCATCCGCTTTTTGTGCAATAATGTGCAGGGCTTCTTGCTCATACTTTACATGTTCCTTTTCGGCCATAAAAGCAAGGTGATTGCTAATGTCCTCAACTTTAATTCTATTAAAATTAAAAACCTGACAACGCGACAGAATGGTTGGAATGATCTTATGTTTTTCGGTAGTTGCTAAAATAAATTTGGCATGTTTGGGTGGTTCTTCCAAGGTTTTTAAGAACGCATTAAAAGCCGCCGTACTCAACATATGAACCTCGTCGATGATATACACTTTGTACTCTCCTAATTGCGGAGCAAAGCGAACTTGATCAACTAAATTACGGATATCCTCAACAGAGTTATTACTTGCAGCATCTAATTCGTACACATTTAACGAAGCACCTGAATTGAAAGACAAACAAGAATCGCAGGTATCGCAAGCCTCTCCGCTTGATGAAACATTGAAACAATTAATTGTTTTAGCGAATATTCGTGCACAAGTTGTTTTACCTACACCACGTGGCCCACAAAACAAATAAGCCTGAGCAAGTTGTTTTTGAATAATGGCATTTTTTAAGGTATTAGTGATATGACTTTGACCAACAACCGTATTGAATAATTGGGGACGATACTTCCTGGCCGATACAATAAAATTCTCCATAAATCTAGGTTTAAATATAACAGAAATAAGCATTGCAACATTAACCGTTTGTCACCTAAAAAAGGTTAAATTATCAACCATTTGTGAATAATTTTCCTCAAAAAAAGTTTAATTTAACAGGATTGAACGTATGGCTTAAAATAATGGTATTCGTAGCGCTTCCCACCCTTGCTGGGGCCCAAGAAGCAATTAGAGGAATTATCTATGAAAAAGATAGCAGTAATGTGATGCCTTATGTTTATGTGATCAATAAAACAACAGGAAGTGGGGCTATGAGTAATTTAGAAGGCAAATTCTATATTACAGCGAAAATGCAGGACACGATAATTTGTTCTTATGTAGGTTTTGCAAAAGAATATATTCCTGTAAAGAACTTAAAGAAGAATTCGAAGGGTGAATATGCTATTGTTATGAGAACACAATATATTAATCTAAACACGGTAACTGTTACTTCGTTTAAATACAAAACATACGAACGCGAATACATGAATAAGATCATCGACATGAGTCATATAAGAACTATCGATGCATTTCAAAGTCCGTTTACTGCCGCATATATGCAATTTAGCAGGCGTGGACGAGAGATACGAAAACTGGCCAAGATATTTGATGACCTTTTAATTGAGGAAGAAGTTGCTAAAAAAATAAATCCCGAGATCATTCGCAGTGTAACCGGCGATGATAAATTAGATGTAGAAGCGTTCAGAAAGTTTTGCCTAGAATTGAGCAACCAATACATTTTAACCCACGACGGATATGATCTTTACAACAAAGTAATGGATTGCTACAAACGTTACAAATCTGAGGGAAGATAAGAAAGGAGCCATTCTTCGGCCAATTTTAGATCCGTAAAAAATCGCGTAGACACGCCCGGCTTGTTTACTTTCATGTAAAAATTTGCAAGGATCTTTTGGCCTAAACCAATAATAACATAGGCTTCGGCCGTTGAATATTGGGTACTTTCAGCACTTGCCATAAATTCGCGTGCATCACTTTCAATATTTGCATAATGCGTAGTAATAACGAGCAAGGGAAGTTTCTTGCCATTAGAGATCTTTCCTTGAGCCGAATTTAGTTCTTTAAGATCCTTTACAGTATAATTATGGTCCGTTGTGTTAACCTGAACAACGCCGTCATCTCTTAAAAAAATTTGGCTATGAGACATTTCAATTCGCATTATTGGTACTAAAATTAAACAAATTTTCTTCGAAAAAAAGGATTCGAAAAACATAATGATAATTTTTCTTACATTGGTAATCATTTAAATGAACGATCGCAGAAACTTTATACTAAAAGCGGGAGTGTTAGCTTGCTCGGGGCTTATGTTAGGAGGAAACTCTCTTACAAAACTTCGTTTATCAGATATTAAACGCATAAAACCAAAAGCACTTAAAGCAGGAGATACAATTGCGATTACCTCTCCTGCCGGTGCAGTTTGGGATGAAGCTCAGATCGAAATTTTTTCTAACATTTTAAAAAGTTTTGGATTCAACATCGTATTAGGAAAAACATTAAAAGAAAAACATGGTTATTTTGCAGGTAACGATGAATTAAGAGCAAAAGAATTGAATGAATTATTTGCTGATAAAAAAGTAAAAGGCATTTTTTGCATGAAAGGTGGTTGGGGTTGCGCACGTTTGTTGGATAAATTAGATTACAAGATCATAAAAGAAAACCCAAAAGTGCTTATAGGTTTTAGCGATATTACCACTCTTTTAATTGCTATTACAACAAAAACAGGATTGATCACGTATCACGGTCCGGTGGGCAACTCGGGCTGGAATGAGTTTACAAAAAATTCATTCATTAATGTGGTGCAAAATTCAAAACCATACACATTTGAGGCAAATCCTGCAAGTGAAGACGCTATCATCACTATTAATTCAGGAAAAGCAAGTGGCGAATTGTTTGGGGGTAATTTAACCGTATTAAGTTCTATTATAGGCAGCGGTTATTTACCCGATTGGAAAGGAAAGATCTTATTTTTGGAAGAGGCAAAAGAAGAGCCTTACAGTATTGACAGAATGTTGACCCAATTAAAATTGAGCGGTGTTTTAGATTCAGTTAGTGGTATTGTGTTTGGAAAATGCACTAAATGCTTGGCAGAAGAGCCACAAAAATCATTCACACTAAATGAGGTCATTCTTCAACACCTCAAACCCTTAGGTGTTCCGACATTTTTTGGTGCCATGATAGGACATATAGAAAATAAACTAACTGTTCCTCTTGGAATTAATGCAAGCATTGATGCCGATAAAGGAACAATTAGTTTAAATGAATCAAGCGTGAGTTAGTTAGCTTCCCACTTAAAAAATACCTGTAACAATATTTTAAAGAAGATTTAATAAAAAATCACGCGGCTATTCCGCCATAAATTTTTCATTTGCACTGTAACACTGATGTTTTTTTTACCATAAGCTCAACAGTAATGCCGCGCCAGCGTCACAATAGCTGTCGGGAGAAGCGGAAAGCCCAGTGAGGATTTTGCCTGCCTGTGCGGTAGGCAGACGCTGTGGCGCTTAAGCAAGGAGGGGGCAAAAGCCCAGTGAGCCTTTGCGCCGGCTTGTGTGAAAGCAGAAAGCCATCGCAGCTTTAGCACCACAACAAAATACCGAGGGGCTTGAAGCGTAAAGCCTGCCTACGGGCAGGCAGGCGCGCCCGGGCGCCCAAACTTTAGAAAAACACTTTTGAGGCTCTATCAGTTGCTCCAACCGCAAACAATACCACCCATAATCATCATTGTAATGATCCAGTAACCGCAATTGATTGCAACATATTTAAACCCTTTTCTTTCAAACATAGCATTTGTTCCAAGAATTGGTAAAGCGATCATAATACCTCCAAGAGCACCATGAAGCATACCGTGCTTGAAGGTTCTGAAATTAAGTGCGTTTTTAACCATAAATTCTGCAAACCATTTTCCTAATTCGGAATTCGGATCTTGTAAAGTTGGATCTCCTGCTAGTGTAGAAAACACGCCCAATTGGTGAATGGTCATATTTAACATAGAAGATGCCAAAAGGAAACTTAAAACAAGCGATATGCCAAAAACAACGGCCATATTGGCGCTTTTCATTTTTTCGTTGGTAACGCCGGCAGCGGCTTGCCAAGCTTTTCCAAATACTTTTGGGTTATACCAAATAAAACCCATGATCATTGGGACTAATGCTGCAACAAGAACAGCTACAAAGTTTATATGCATATTTTTTAGTTTTAGTGTATATCAAAATTAACCTCTTAAAAGGAAATATCATAACCATTCATAGCTATATATTAACCATTAAAAGTTTATCTTTGTTCATATCAATGAAAGTCCTTTTAACAACGTTAAACGCAAAATACATTCACACAAATTTGGCTATTCGCCTATTGTATGAACTTAATAAGCAAAACGATGGCTTATGTTGGAAGGAGTTTACCATTAAGGAAGATAGGAACGGAATTGCAGGTTTTTGTAAGGATTTTGAGATTGTTGCGTTCAGTTGCTATATCTGGAATATAACTCAAACATTAGAGGTTGCACGAATAATTAAATCTATAAACCCCAACGTTAAAGTTCTTTTAGGTGGCCCCGAAGTAAGTTATGATTGGGAAGATGTTATTTGCAAAGATGAAGTAGATATGATCATTGCAGGCGAAGGAGAAACTCCTTTCGAAACCTTGCTTGCCTCATATCCCAATTTAGAACCAATTCCGGGATTGATATGGAAAAGCGGAACTCAAGTTAAACAAAACGTAAAAGCTCCAACGTTTGATATTGCAAGGTATAAACACATTATGCCTTATGAAACCGATAATGCAGAAAGCTTAAAAGATAAAGTGCTTTATATTGAAACCTCACGCGGATGCCCTTACAAATGCGAGTTTTGCTTAGCAAGTTTAGATAATAAAGTAAGATACTTACCTGATACGCATATCAAAAACACATTGCTTTATTTAATAGAAAATGGTAAGACCATAAAATTCCTTGATAGAACATTTAATATGAAAAGGGATTTTACATTGGATATTTTTCAATTCATATTAGATCATCATAAGCCTCGTAATGTATTTCAATTTGAGATAACCGCTGATATTTTGCATCCCGATATCATCCAATTCATTAACGAAAAGGTGCCCAAAGATCTTTTTCGATTTGAGATCGGTATTCAAACGGTGAATCAAAAAGCAAATTTGGAAGTTAGTCGCAAGCAAAACTTCGAAAAAACAAAAAGCATCATTAAACAAGTAGAAGACAAAGTTGAATTACATTTAGATCTTATTGTAGGAATGGCGCTCGACTATTACGAGGATATTAAATACAGCTTTGAAGAAACATTTAAATTATTTCCGCCTGAATTGCAATTAGGATTTTTAAAATTCCTTAAAGGAACTCCGGTGCGCCATAAAGCCGAACAACATGGCTTTAAATACGATCCGCTTCCGCCCTATCAGATCATTGAAAGCAATTATTTATCAAACTCTCAGTTGCGTTCGGTCGAAAAATTAGAGCATATGCTCGAAATATACTGGAACAATAAACGCGCACAAAACACACTCAGATATATTTGCAATACTTACAGTGTGTTTGATTTCCTTTTAGGACTTGGCGAATTTTTTGGTCAGAAAAAGGATTTTCACAAGTATACCCTTCCGGATGTATTTGATATTATAACTCAATATTCTGAACAAGAATATCCAAATGATCCAATTTTAAAACAACTCATTGCGGTAGATTACTATTTGCATTTTAAAGTAAAGCCAAAGGAGTTGTTCATGAGCGATTTGCCAAAAACAACAAAGTTTGAGTTGATAGACCGTTTAAAATTAGATCATCACAAATACCGTTTTGTTGTTTTACCATTAGATTTTAATTTTGATAAGGTCGTTCATAAAAACATTATCGATCGCACGCCTCAAAATCTAATCATTCAATACAACGGACAAACCAAGGCGAAGTTGGTAAAACAAGAGGTTATTTTAGCCTAAAAGTTTAGTTTAACATTAAAAGGGTATAAATTTAATCCATATTACAAAGGATTACGTACGTACGACATACCATAAATAGGATTTATTGCTATATTTAAGCAACTAATGGAAGACATAAGTATATCGCCCGAGGTAGTTAAAAAGGAGTTCACCAGATCTACCGAGCGTTTTCACGTAATTACCTGCTGGGTTGGGTTGATTTTGAATCTTGTTTGGTTCATTAGCGATATTTTTGTTTTACCCGATCACTGGAAACCATTTTTTGAATTTAGGATCGCCGTTTCAGCCGTTACTGTTGTTTTATTATTAACTAAAAAATGGACCAAATTAGATATTTATGCTTGTATGTTCGTTTTGGTTTTGGGCATCTCAATTCAAAACTCTTATATGTGGAGTGTTATGGATCTTGCGCATTTACAAAAACACGCCTTTGCCTATATGGTATTGTTTATAGGTGTGGGAATGCTTGTTTTATGGGAATATTATTACTCAGTTATTATTTTAGTTGCGACCATTATCAGCAATATCATTTTTTATAAAATCAATAGTGAGCTATCCGTTGAGGAATTTACTATCAGCGGCGGTTTATTAGTACTTACTGTGGCCATTTTTTGTGTGTTTCTCATTCGTACACGCTATCGCTTAACTATGAACGAGATCAAGAGTCGTTTAGAATTAGCAAAATCAAAAGAGATCATTGAAATGGAGAATGTGGTGATCTCGAAACAAAAACATGAGATCGAGGAGCAAAAGGATGCTCTGTTCGAGAAGAATAAAGAGATCACTGATAGTATCAATTACGCTAAACGCATTCAAAGCGCTTTGATTCCTAAAGAGGATGAATTTACAAAGGCATTCAAAGAAAGTTTTGTTCTGTTCAAACCAAAAGATATTGTAAGTGGTGATTTTTACTGGATCTATCAAAAAGACAATAAAATTTATTACGCTACGGCAGATTGCACCGGCCATGGAGTTCCGGGTGGTTTTATGACCATGTTAGGGCTTTCTTTTTTAGAAGAGATAGTTTCGCTAAATGTTGCACAAAACCCGGCTGATATTTTAAATATTATTAGAGATAAAATAGTAAGTACCCTAAAACAAACCGGAAGCGCCGAAGAAAATAAAGACGGAATGGATGTGGTTTTATGTTGTATTGATAAAGAAAAAATGAAACTTACTTACGCTGCGGCCAACAATTCGTTTTATATTCTTAGAAAGGATGAAAAAACAGAAATAGTTTTATTAGAAAAAAAAGGTGATAAACAACCTTGTGGATTTTTTCCGGATCCACGGCCCTTTACTTTGCATGAGGTTGATCTAAAAAAAGATGATATCATTTATACTTTAACGGATGGTTATCCTGACCAGTTTGGCGGAAAAACAAAAGAGATCCGTAAGGCGGGTGGAAAGAAATTCCGTTACAAAGCATTAGAAATGCTACTTATACAAAACTGTGATTTGCCTTATTCTCAACAAAAAGATCTTCTAAACCAAGCTATTGAAGAATGGCGCGGTGAATTGGAACAAGTGGATGATATTCTTGTGATTGGTGTAAAAATATAAAAGCCGTCGCATTTAGTGCGACGACTTTTTTGTTTTGTTTCTTATCAGCGGAATATGTGGGAGATCTATTTTAGTAGATCATTACTTTCTTTACTTCACTCACTGTTTTACCTTTTACTTGGATCAAATAAATTCCTTTAGGAAATCCTGCAATATTTAAATCCTTACTGCAGCAATCCGTGCTTAACCTTTCTTCCATTACAACCTGACCTAAACTGTTTATCAACTTCAATGTTGCATCTTCAGCTTTCATGTCGTTGTACTTTATAGTTAAATGATCAGAAGCAGGATTAGGATAAATCATCAAATCAAAATTCTCGCTGGTCTGTTTTTTTAGATCAACTGTTGAGATAGCAAAACCGGTAACAACAAAATCGTAACTACCTTCATTGATATCGTTACTACTTAAATTGATCATGGCCGTTTTAGTTCCTGCGGATAACGGCATAAATTTCACACCAAGAACCTGAGCACCATTAGATGAAACAGTGAACGGTGCTGCAGGGCCAACAATAGAAAATTGAGAAGCATTGGCGCCGGTGATAGTAATAGAAGAAATGTTCAAACTTGCCAAACCTGTATTTTGGATCACAAAATTATTTATTGCGTTGCCCGGAATGATCACCGAACCGAAATCAGTATTATTGTTAGTGCCTGTTGCAACTGATCCGTCGGGAATATTAATTGCGTTACCTATAATATTTATCTCAGGATTAGCGAACAAATGTGTATTGATCATGAATACACCATTGTTTCTATCTAAAGCAAAAATATTTTTGCTCGGAAAATATGGATACAAACCCCATTGGCCGTTGTAAGCCGCGCCTCCTGGCCAAGTATTATTATTGCCACCACTAACTGGGTATGTATCAAAATACGCTGCTAATACAGGCGCGTTTGGATTAGAAATATCCCATAATTGAGTTCCGTCTTGATATGCACTTACAAAACAGTACTGATCGCTAACCATCCATGGGTTATGCGGTGTTGACTGAGGAAATTGGTTTGCTGTGGCGGTTACTACAATATTGGCTAAATTGGTAACATCAAGAACTTTAATAGGTAAACTCACCGGAACTTCATCAAGCATTACCAAATGCTGACCATTAGGAGTTAATGCGGTTGCGTGATTGTATCCAGATCCAGGATAAGTAACCAAAGACCCCAATTGGGTGAAAGTATTTGCTGCGGTTAGCCTATAAACGTAAAGTCCCTGATATGCACAGGAAGCATACACCGTGTCGTTGCGAACAAACGAATCATGAATATAGGTAATACTTGGATAATCCTGTTTTAACTGGCGTAAAAGAACGGGTGCTGTAGGAGTTGCTAAACTGTAAACATCCAAACTACTGGTAGTATTATTGCTGTATGTAATACCCGACACATATAATTTATTTCCATCGATCCAAGCAGCATGGCCTCGTCTGAATAAATTCATATTCTGACTTACCAATGTAACCGTAGCTGGTAAGGTACTCATATCAAAGATCTGTAAGCCCGTTGTTCCTGCGCCGTTATCATTTACAACATAAAGATAATTCTTATAGCTTTTCATTTCGCGCCAGTTACCATTACTGGCCGTTGCAGGATAGAAGGCAGAAACAGTAGGAGTATATGGATTAGTAACATCAATAAAATAAGTTCCGGTAATCGACCCAGCTATTGCATATTCCTTGTCATTTAAAGTGTCTGTCCATCCCCAACATCCGGAATATTTTATGCCAGCGCCTACTTCAGGACTGATATTACTTAATAAAGAGAAATTTGATGCAGCAAATTGCGCTGATAAATTCGCAATGCTCATACAAACAAATAAAAGTAAAATGTAGATTTTTTTCATTATTATTTTTTTAAGATTATTAATACCATTTATATTAAGTGCTGGTATAAATATAGTCCTTCCCATTTAAAAATCAAAACGGAGACCACTTTGGGTCTCCGTTAAATTGAAATCTAATTCGTTTTAAATTATTGGCGGAGGCACTGCTGAAAACAAAACCTCAAGGTCAGCCTGCCCTTCAGCGGCTCCCCAAGCAGCCATTCCGGCTTTCCATACCTGAGTTGTGCGTGTTAATTGCCCGTTAGTAACCATAGCTTTTAATTGATCAATTCCAAAAGGACCGGCTTGTGCGCCATTTACTACCAAATGAAACTGAGTTAATGGTGGCGGTGTATTATTTTGTTGTTGATTTTGATTCATGGAAGCGTTCATCATGTTTGTTACCATGTTACCCATTCCCATACCAACTCCCATTCCAACACCCATTCCACCTATTCCTTGATTTTTTGCAGCATCTCCAATGGCATTGGCAGTATTGAACTGCGCTAATTTTTGCATATCAATGGCATTTAACCTTGAGTAATTGAAAATTTCTTTCTTCAATTCTTCCGGCATCGAAACGTTCTCAACCAAAAATTTTGTAATGGTTAATCCGTACTCTAAAAAATCCTCATTTAATCTGGTTTGACTTAATTTTGAAAGTTCGTCCATATTAGCGGCGAATTTTTCAATAGGAATATTTCCTTCCCCCACTTCGTCGGTAAATTTGGTTACAATTAAACTGCGTAATTGCTCCGTTACTTCTTCTGTAGAAAAATTAGTATCTGTTCCTGCAATTTCTTTAATGAATTTAGCTCCATCATTTACGCGAAAAGCAAAATTTCCAAAAGCTCGAACTTCAATAAAACCAAAACGCGGATCGCTTAATGTGATAGGATTTTTTGTTCCCCACTTTTGATCAATGAACTGTTTTGTACTTATAAAAAAAACATCTGCTTTAAACGGACTATTAAAACCATACTTCCATCCTCTTAAGGTGGACATAATTGGCATATTCTGCGTTTCAAGCGTATACATACCCGGCTGAAATACATCGGCAATTTTTCCTTCGTTCATAAAAACGGCTACCTGGCTTTCGCGCACGGTTAACTTCGCGCCCATTTTTATTTCATTTTGATAGCGTGGAAATTTCCAAACGATCGTGTTGTTAGAACTATCAACCCATTCAATGATGTCGATGAATTCATTCTTTAATTTATCAAATAATCCCATGGTTAAAATTTTGAAGCATAAATTTAATGAAAAAATAAATAGCTACAAAGGCGCAAAGTTTGTTTAACCAATATTATCATTTAAATTAACACGAAGGCACTATCTTGCCAAAGCGCGATTCGGTCACGTAAGGACAACAGTTTTGCTGTACGCTCATTTTTTCGGCAGGACAAAAAGACCCGTCCAACTTAAAATTCGGCTATTACGGTTGGGTGGGACATTTTGAACCGCAAACGAATACAGATACCATTACCGCACATATTGTATAATAGAAATGCAATTTCATTCAAAATAAATCAAAACCAATATGTAACCCCTCTGGGGTTATATTCACCACTGTTTATTTCGCCCCCTTTTGGGGCTACCAATATGTCGCCCCTACGGAGCTATGAAATATTTTGTTCTGAAATTATCTTCGCGTGGCAAAAAACAGGATCACCTATTACATAAGGCTTTATAATCGCAAAATTCGCAAATTTTAAGATCTTCGGTTTGCGTGAAAGGTCTTGACAAGTCAAGTATTTGACCTACAAAGGAACTTATATTGGTCTCTAGATCATTCATCAGCTGTACATCAAATTCTAGAGCTTGTTTCTCCTTCCCAACCACAATTTGTTTTGGGTTTTTTAAGAATTTTTTGAAGGGGATTATGCCCGGCTGAAGTTGTTTTAAGAATTGAGGCTTGTTTTTATACACTAACCAAACGTAAATAAATAATTGGAGTTGTTTATTGTAGTTAATGTCTTCAAACAAATTTTCAAAGTTTGTGAATGCAAATTTATCCACATCTTTAATCGAATTTTTATAATCGATCACGCGAATTTGTCCGCCAAAATCATCCATGCGATCAATTTTTCCTTGAACAAAAAAAGTTTCCGGTTTGTTGTTTATGTTTACTTGCAAAGGGGCTTTCCATGGACTTTCTAAAAACAAGATCTTCAAAAATTTATTTTGTTTCTTTAAGGCTTTTACATTTTCTTTATCTAGTTCTACCAAACGCTTTACATAAACCTTTAAAACTTCTATTTGCAAGTAATTTTTCCCTTGTAACGGAGATGAATCTTTAAAAAATTCTTTGAATGCCTTTTCAACTTCTTTTTCCGATTCAGTGATCATCTTTAAAAGATCTTCCTCAACTAAATTTTTATTTATATACGGTTTGTACAAATTTTCTAATGCCAAATGCAATATAGAACCAAATGTATTCGCCTCAGCGCTCTCCTCTACTTCTTTTATTTCTTTTAAACCGGCACCATATCTAAAATAAAACTTTAAAGAACATTCTTTAAATGTATTTAATGCCGAAGGAGAAATTCCACCAAACTCATCATTGCTTCTTGCTTTTTCAAGGATCTTTTCTAATGTTTGATCGTTTTTTTCAATACAGATAGCATCATCTACATAAACCGGAGAAGATGAAACAGCAACATGCTCGGTAATTTGATGCTCGGAATGGTAATGCTTTAATTCAAATTGCAATTGCGAAATGAATCTGCTTTTTTCTCCTTTACCAAATTCGTCGGTTTCACTATCATAAATTAAATTTACAAAACTACTTCGCTGCAATAATCTGTAAAAGTGGTATGCATAAATAGCATCTTTTTCATAATACAAGGGTAAACCAAACAAACGTTTCAAATCGTTCGGTAAAAACGAATTCACCGTTTTTCCTGATGGCAAAACACCTTCGTTAACGCCTACCATTATTAAATATTCAAAATCCAAAGTACGCGTTTCTAAAACTCCCATTATTTGCAAACCTTTTAAAGGCTCGCCAATAAAGGGAACTGTGGCCGTACCAACTGTTTGGCTGTGTAACTGACGGTACGAACGAACATCGGCATAATATATAGGGTATTTTTTGAGAACATCATTAATCCGATGGAACGAACGCAATAAAACTTCCATGTATTCCAATTCCAAATGAATGATATTGGTTTCAAACAATTTGATGTAATAATTACGAATAAGATCAATAACGCTTACTAAAATTTTATTTCCATCTAATGAAGATGGCCAAGGCTTAAATATCTCTGAAATTATTGGCGGCAGATCTCTAAATTTTTCTTGAATATATTTCTGACCAATAAAAACAAAATTATCCTTGTTTATTTGATCAATAATGGAGCTGACATTAAATTTTTGATCCAAACTTTTTAGCAAAACACCAAAGAAAGGATGTTGCAATACCGCAATGAACTCTTTGAAATAAACTGAACCCGAACTCCTACCCTTATTTTGAAAATTGATCTGAATATTGAATAACAATTCTATAAAACTATAGGCTTGTGTATATCTGATGGGGTATTCCATGGTAATATTCACGTGCTCTACTTCTTTTGGCAATAGTTTTAAAACAGGCCACAACAATCGTTCGTTGGCTAATACAACCGCTACTTTGGTTAAAGAAACACCGCTGTTTACTAATTTGAGTAATTCATCATGCACCAATTGCGCTTGGCCCATTTGCCCGGCAACAGCAGTAATATGAATTTCTTTAGCCGTTTTGTAATGATCGGCGGTAAAAAAAGTCTGCTTCGCGTCAAATATCTCCAAGTTTCTACGTAAAAATAATCCGGCCTCTTGATCTTTATCCTTGTAATAATAATTATCAATGTCCCAAAGCATTTCGGCCTTGCCCGAACTTTGCAACCATTTGTAAATTTTTGTTTCCGCTGCATTCAAAGCATTAAAACCGCAGAATAAGATCTTTGAATATTTACTTAATGCAGGATGGGTCACAAAATTCTCTGATGCCTTTCTGTAAATGAGTCCTTGATACCCAATACCTCTTTTTAAAAGCTCTTGTGAAAAATGCACATAAATATCTCCAATGCTTCCCATAAAATTGAGATAATTTACCTGGGCAATCGAAAGCTCTTCCTGCCCTAAACTCCAATTTTCTATCTCTTTGATATCGGTAAGATTATTATAGATCTGCCTGCTATCTACCAAATAACGATCGATCTCATTAAAATCTTGGATCATTAAATGACCCCATTTACTAAATTTATCAAACGGTTCTTGCTCACCCTTTAAACACGCCAAGTAACTCTCGTATAAAAAGGCAATGAGATCAATTTCATCGGCTTGTTTTAAACCACTTAACTCTGCAATAAACTCCTCAGCACTCTGTATATCAGGAAGCCAAGTGGTTTTGGTAAATACTTGCTTAAAGTGATCCTTTAAAAAAACCGAGCCCCTTTTGCTTGGAAGTACAATGCAAACGTTTTCTACACTATCTTTGTAGTACGTATGAATATGATGCGCTATTAAATTTAAAAATGCTTGCATGCAAAAGCCTGAAGTTATACATTTTCCCATTTACCGTAAGTACAAGAACAATAAACGTTTTTATAAAATTATCAATAGCAAGGAGTTTGAGGAATTGCAGCTTATTGGTTCAAAATCTCAAATAAATCACATTAAAGCCACTCAATTCCCCGAATTTACTTTTATTAACGACCTAATTCAGAATTACGGTGATTTTTCGGTTGCGATCACTGAAAAGGAATATCTTGAACAAAAGGGTGTTTAATCTATTAAGTATTTTTAAGGTAACCTTTAGGCATTTTTCCGTTATCTTTAAAACCATCAAAAAGCTACTTCCATACACGTTAATTCTTATTGGTGTTTTTGGGTCGTTGTTGGCGCAAAATGTAACTATTAAAGGCAAAGCGCATTCATCGCATATCAATAAACGCATTGATGTTTATACCTATCAAGATCTTGTTACCAAACTAAAACTTAAAGAAGCAACTGATACTATTGGCGCAGATGGTTATTTTGAATTAAAATTTCATAGCGGCATTACTCAACCCGTATTTGTTCAAATTGATAATTATATTGGTAAATTATATGTAAGGCCCGATTACGTTTATGGAATTTTGTTTCCGGAAATAGATGAACAATTTAAATATTACGAAAATGCTGAATTGCCCGTAAATTTAAGTTTAATAGGTGGCGACACTACCGAATTAAACATGCTTATTTTGGATTACGAAGCTTTGTATACAGATGTTTTTACACCAAAGGGCAATCAATTTTTAACTCCCCGAATGCTTTTTAAACGCGCCGATTCACTAAAAACTCTTTGTGATGAACGCTATAGCAAGATCAAAGATCCGTATTTTATCAATTATTACACCTATCAAATTGCAGGCATCAATGCCAGTTTATCAAGAGGAGAAAAAGCCTTGATCAATGCGTTCATTGCGAATAAAAAGATCCAGTACCATAATTATGAGTACATGAGTTTTTTTGCTCAGTGCTTTAATAATTATCTCAATGCAATGGCTTCTTCAAAAAAAGGAACAACTTTATACAAAATCATTAATCAAGATGCCAGCTTACAAGCACTAAATGATTTTTGTAAAGGCGATCAATTTTTGAAAAACGATAGCTTGCGCGAATTAGTGATCATCAGAAATTTGTGGGATATGTATTTTAATCCGGAATTCAATACGGAGGCGATAGAAGCAATTACTTCTAAAATAAATACCACAACAAAAATTGAAGAACATAAATTGCTTACCGATTATATGCTCAAAAACTTTTTTAAAATGCAACCCGGTCTTCCTGCCCCCATGTTTTTTGCCCGAGGGCGTTTTGGAGGTTTAGAGTCGTTTGAAAAAGCAAAAGGCCGCTGGACGTATCTCAATTTTTTCTCTACAAAAAATAATGAAACTCTAAAGGAAATGGCCAAGATAGCCGATCTGCGAAAAAAATATAAGGACAAACTAAATTTTGTAAGTGTATGTTTGGATGATAGCTTAAACTCGTTCATGGAATACATTAAACAAAATCCAAAATACGATTGGCCAATTTGGTTTAATACAGTTGGCGGCATAACACAAACAGCTAAAGAATTATACAACGTTATTGGAACAGAAGCTTATTTTTTGATCAATAATTCCGGAACATTGGCTCTTTCTCCTGCCACCGCTCCATCAAAAGGCATTGAGTATAAATTCAACGCCATTTTTAAAGTGAAAAAGAAAACCACTAAAACGGGCATACGATGAGTTACAAAGTACACCCCACCAGCATTTGGCCCGAGCAAGTAGCTTATGAAGATAATCACATCATGATCATCAATAAACTTCCTTCTGAAATTGTGCAAGGAGATAAAACCGGCGATATCGCTTTAACCGATAAAGTAAAAAATTTCATCAAAGTTCGTGATTCAAAACCTGGAAATGTTTTTTGCGGACTTGTGCACCGTTTGGATAGACCGGTAAGCGGTTTAGTTATACTCGCAAAAACAAGTAAAGGATTATCACGATTAAATGAAGTTTTTCGCGAAGGAAAAATTGAAAAATATTATTTAGCTGTTGTAAAAAATCGTCCACCTAAAGAAAAAGATACTTTAGTACATCATATTTTAAAGAACGAAAAGAACAATACGTCAAAAGCGCACATTAAACCGGTGGCGCATGGACAAGAAGCAAAACTGGATTATGAAATATTGGCCGCTTCTGATAATTATTCTCTACTCAAAATAAAACTTCATACGGGTCGCCATCACCAAATTCGCGCTCAATTGAGTGCTATTGGTTGCCCAATTAAGGGCGATCTTAAATATGGTTTCGACAGAAGCAATAAAGCAGGCTTTATACACCTTCATAGCTGTAAATTAATATTCGAACACCCTATAAAGAATATACCGCTGCAGGTTTCGGCCTGGCCAATTGTAGATGATCCTATTTGGAATTATTTCAAAACTCACGCGGTTATTTAACCACAAAAAGTAGAGTGTAAACGTGTTTTTTATGCCGCAGATTTCATGGATTTCCACAGATTTCGTTCACAGATTATTGGGCCACTTATTAAAAAATAAATCGGCGTTCCCTAATCTGTATGAATTTGTCCAATCTGTGGCAAAAAGGGTCAGATAAATTGTAAAAAAAGCTAAAAACACAATAGAATAAACCTGTTTTAGTTTCACTTATAATCTTATTTTTACAATTTCGCACAATTATGGGTAATTATATATTTTTAGTTCTTGTACTGGCTTCGTTTTTTGGTTTAAGCAAATTATTTGCAAAAGCCGGCATTGATAGTTGGAAAGCCTGGGTACCTATCTACAATTTTTATGAATTAAGTAAAGCACTAAAAAAACCATGGTGGTGGTGCTTGATCATGATAGTTCCGGGCGTGAACATTATGATGTATGGTGTATATGGATTTAATGTTGCGCGTGCATTTAATAAACCAAGCAATAACGATCTTTGGTTTGCTTCTTTTCTTCCGTATATCTTTTTTGTAAAAATTGGAATGGATCCAACGGCAAAGTTTATTGGGTTAGAGAAGTTTAAGAACGAACCAAGTAAAGTAATTAAAAACTGGATAGACCCTATTGTTTTTGCTATTATCGCTGCTTCTATCATTCGTGGCTATTTTATTGAGGCATTTACTATTCCAACTTCTTCTTTGGAAAAATCATTAATGGTAGGCGATTTTTTATTCGTTAATAAATTTGCATACGGACCAAAACTTCCACAAACACCTTTATCATTCCCTTTTGCTCATCATACAATTCCGGGAGTAAATTCAAAATCCTATTTAGAGTGGTTAAAGCTTCCGTATTTCCGTTTACCGGGCTTTGGGCATGTAGAGAACAATGATATTGTTGTTTTCAATTATCCTGATGGAGATACAGTATTATTGAATTTCCAGGATAGAAGTTATTACCAGGTAGTGCGAGATTTGGCAGAAGATATGAAAATGAAAGGTCTGCAATACGATTCGAGTAAAGCAGATAGCTATTACATGATGATGGCGCGCAATTATCTTAATGATGAAAGTAATCCGTTAGGAGATGTAAAAGTTGGAAAAATTGTAGCTAGACCAGTTGATAAGCGCGAACACTACGTAAAGCGTTGTGTGGCCATTGCAGGCGATAAATTTGAAGTAAGAAACGGAGAAGTTCATATTAACGATGTAAAACAAGCAACGCCGGAAAAAGCACAGCATTATTATTATGTACAAACAACAAATTCTTTGTTTGGCGAGATCACTCAAAGTAAAGAAGGTGGATTTCCAACTTTAACTAATCAAGTTCTTCTTGATGAGTTGGATATTTACGCAGATGAAGCTGTGCGTAGAGAATTGATCCGAAATGGCGATACAACTACTTACTATTTGAATATGCCTTCTGATGTTGCCGATAAAGTAAGCAAAATGCAAGGTGTTTTATCTGTAAAAAAATATGTTGAATCAAAAGGAGAATTTGATGCCCGTGTTTTCCCACACAGATCAGCGTATTCTTGGAACAATGATAATTTTGGTCCGCTTATAATGCCAAAAGCAGGACTAACTATTCCAATTGATACACACAATGTCTGCTTGTACGAAAAAGTGCTGAACACCTACGATGATGGTATTCATCAGGTAGAAGTAAAAGGAAAAGATGTATTGTACGATGGAAAACCAATAACTTCTTACACCTTTAAACAAGATTATTATTTTATGATGGGAGATAACCGTCATAATAGTGCAGATAGTAGAAGTTGGGGCTTGGTGCCTTTTGACCATATTGTGGGATCTCCATTTTTTGTTTGGTTAAGCATTAAATACTCTGAGAAGAATCAGGTAAGTGGGGCTTCCTTTGTAAAAGGTTTGTTTAAAAACAGTAAAGAGGGCAAATATCGCTGGGATCGTTTCCTATGCTATGTAGATGATGGTAAACTACATTCAATTAAAATACCATTTTTGGTAACAATTTTCGCCATTTGGGGTGCAACCAGATGGAACCGTTTACGTAAAGAAAAGATGAAACCGAAAGCCAAAGGTGTTAAATAACCTATTTACATATTTAAAACAATTCACGTGGTTCGTTAATGGGGTAATTGCCTTGTTAACCTTTTTTATTATCAAAGTATTTGTATTTGAATTTTGCGTGGTAAATAGCGCCGATATGGCCAATACTATGCACAGGGGCGATATTGTTTTTGTGAACAAGATAGTTTTTGGTTATGAGAAAGAAGATGTGTTGTACTTTGAATTTCCGGCAAAAGACAGTGGCGATAAAAAAGCATTTTTTATGCAGCGTTTAATTGCAGAACCCGGAGACACCGTGATGATCATGAATAAAACGATATTTACCAATGATCGCATTTTTAATGATCCTTTAAGTATAAAGTTCAATTATATTTTAGACACAGACACTGCAAAAATTGATTCGCTTACACGAGTGCGTTATAATTTATACGAAGGCGGTTCTATTTCCAAGAAAGGAAAATACGCTTACTCACTAACGCCTTCACAAGCCGATAGTGTTAAACGACTTTATTTTGTAAAAAATATGGAAATGCGCACAGAGAAAGAGAACATGTATGATGAACGATCTTTCCCCTACTCTCGTTTGTATTCGTGGAACGCAGATAATTTTGGAAAATTGTATGTGCCAAAAAAAAATGACACATTGACATTAGACACACTAAACATAAAACTATACAGCAAAATAATTACTTCTTACGAAAAAAATAAATTAGTGGTAAAGAGCGATTCCATTTTTATTAATGATGAATACACAAAATATTATAAAGTAAAGCAAGATTATTATTTTGTGATGGGAGATAATCGCGATAATGCCATTGATAGTCGACAATGGGGGTTTTTACCAAAGAGTTATATCAAAGGAAAGGTTTTAGGAGTTTTAGTTCATAAGAATAAACAATGAAAATAGTTTTGGGCAGTGCGTATTGGCCCAATATTCAATACCTCTATTATGTATTGAATGCGGATTCAATTTACATCGACCTACACGAACATTACCAAAAGCAAAGTTACCGCAATCGTACAAAGATATTAAGCGCCAATGGCGAATTAAGTTTAAGTATTCCGGTAAAAAAATTTGCTGAGCATGCGCCGGTAAAAGACATTGAAATATCGTATTCCGAAGACTGGCAAAAACAACATTGGCGTTCGATAACAAGTGCGTATAAGAATTCGCCGTACTTTGATTTTTTAGAAGATGAATTAAGATCATTTTATGACCGCGAACACAAATTTCTACACGAATATAATGCAGAGCAATTGAAATGGATCATAAAGGCATTTCGTTTGAAGAAAGACATAAAACATTCTGATGTTTATGTAGAAGATGAAACCCT
Organism: Bacteroidota bacterium; assembly: GCA_034439635.1. GTDB lineage: Bacteria > Bacteroidota > Bacteroidia > B-17B0 > Aurantibacillaceae > Aurantibacillus. Next base: position 24,385 of record JAWXAS010000141.1, read on the forward strand.
TATGGATCTGCGAGAAGAAATACATCCCAAAAAGGAAATAAATGATAAACCATTAAAGGAGTTATTAGAGAAGTCTTATTACCAAACCTTTTCGGATAAAATGAGTTTTGCTCCCAATTTATCAGTACTTGACCTCATATTTAATGAAGGAATTAAATCACATAAGTATTTAATTATTTAACCTGTGATTGCACAATTATATGGCAGGAGGCTTGTGCAAGCCTAATTTCAATCCTACATCCTCACTATGCAAATCGCAAGGCACCAACGTTCTTTTGCGGTTAAAAAAATCTGTCGCAAAAATATGCGGTAGCTTAAAAAAACTTCGCGCCTTAGAAGCAAGAAAATGCGACTGCGCAAAAAAAAGCCCCGAGTATTTCTCGAGGCTTCTTTCTTTAAATATTTTCCTTTTATTTACCTGTACCTAAAACGTCTTTCTTAGAACGCAACTTGTAAACTAAGGCAACTGAATAATGTGTATAGTTTGATTTACTTCCACCCTTCATGGCAAATTTACCCAAGCCTTGTAAGTTTAAACCAAAACCTTTATAGATCCAAAAATTACAACCTATACCTAAGTTATTGTTTCCTGTGCTTTTGTTTGTAGCTAATGTTCTTAATGTGTAACCGTAACCTAAAGTTAAATATGGGTCAAACCACCCTTGTTTGTTTGTCCAGTGACTCATGGCAAATTTTCCATTAAAATCGGCCCCAAAATAAGTTCCTTTTTTGTTGATAACAACGTTATCCATAATATTACCAGACTTGTATTGAGTGTATGCAAGCTCAACTTGAAAACTCCAACCTTTCATCAAATAAGCATCACAGGTTAATCGTGTAGGATATGGTAGGTAGTTCCAAGCTTTAGTTTCAAATGGAAAACTCATTTCCTTTCCACCGTCAACTACAATATGATCGCTTAAACCAAATGTCCAACTGGTTTGTTTTAATTTATGCGCCAAGCCTTGCGAGTAACCTTTGTTGAAAGCAATCACCAACATAAGTATTGCAACTATTTTTATACTATTTTTCATAATGCTAAAATACTTTAATTATCGTCTGCTAGTTTTTCCAACAAATTTATAACGTTTACCTAAGCGACCCGGACGAGATCCACGTCCGCCTTCTAATTTATAAATAACGCCAACAGAGTGATGTAAATAGTTTGATGTTTGCTGTACCATTGCAAATTTTGCAATCGTTTGAATGTTGAATCCTAAGTTTTCGAAGATCCAGAAATTAGCACCAAACCCAATGTTTGAAGTAACTGTTGAAGGTTTTTTAGCACCGCTGCGTAATGTAAATCCGTAACCACCTGTAACGTAAGGATCGAACCAATTTGTTGGGCCAAACAACTCGTTAAGATCATATTTTACATGAGCATCTGCCGAAAAGAATGTCCATGCGCTTGTAATTATTTCGCTATTGATGCTTCTTCCTGATTTGTATTTATTGTAAGCAAATTCAGCCTGAAAACTGAAACCCGCTTGAAAATATCCATCAACCGTTAAGCGCGAAGGGTAATATAGTGAGTTCCATGCTTTAGCCGGACTAAACACATCTTGAAATGGTTTTCCATCATCGTCAACTACGTGTCCGCTAATTCCAAATGTCCAAGGGGTTTTAGTGATAAAACGTTTAAAGCCTCCACCGCCAGCGGTGCTTTTGTTGTTGGTTTTTGGTTTCATTTGTGCCATTGAGGAATTGCACAAAGCAACCATCAGAACACATGCTAAAAGTAATTTTATATTTTTCATAAACTAAATAACAAAATAAGGTAGTCCTTCGACTTCGCTCAGTGTAACATTTTCTGAGCCTTACAATAATACAAAAAAGAATGAGATCAGGCAAAAAAAGAGGAGTATTCTTTTAACACTAAGGCGGTTAGTAACTAACTGACTATCAATATTTTTAATAAACGTAGTGATAAATGGTTCATTAGATGTTCATAAGATGTTGATTTCGTGTGGATAAGGTGTTAATTATAGAGCTTTTGCCATTAAGTCGATAAGACAGACAGGTACGCAAAGTAAATCGTTAGTTTCGGCATTCTTGACAAAAAAATATCACAACTAATTGTTCTCCTCCGTAACGACGTAACACTTCCTTCAAAGGAGAATTTTCAGACACAAAGTGTTACGGTCAGCGGGAGGTTCGTACGAATCTTTTGGTTGGGCGGGACCTTTTGTACCGCAAACGAAAACAAAAAATAAGTTGCTTGAAGAACGTCCTGCCCCTTTTTTTTTGGGCACTACCTCAAGAGGGAGATATCCTCAAGCGGTGTAAACATAATTGTTTGATAGAATCGCTTAGGGAGCCCCGCTCTTTGTGCACGCCACAGGCGTTTTGCATTCTTAATTAGGCACACAGTTCAAAAAAAACTTTGCGCCCTTTGCGGTTAATAAATTCCGTGCATTGGCGCCGGAGTTTATGGTGAGTTTGTCGAACCAAGGCAAAACATTAGGCGGCTAAATCATCCATTAAATCTTTACTCCTATTAACAACACATCATCCACTTGCTCATGTGTTCCTTGCCAATCGGTAAGAGCTTTGTTTAATACTTGTTTTTGATCGGTGATAGCGTAATTACTTACTTGCAATAATAACTTTCTAAAATTACCTACCATGAATTTTTTTCCTTTTGGTCCGCCAAACTGATCGGCATATCCATCACTAAATAAATAAATGGTATCACCTTTTTCTAACTGTATAACTCTATTATCAAAATCTTTATACTCACCAACAAAAGCACCAATAGGAAACTTATTTGCAGGATGTTCCATCAACTCTCCATTTCTTACAATGTATAAAGGATTATACGCCGCAGCATATTGCAACTCTAATGTTTTATAATTTATAGCGCAAAGCGTCATATCCATACCGTCTTTTGCCTTTGTTCCATCAGAATCGGCATGCAATGTTTTTACCACTAGCTCACGCATTTTATTAAGCATGTCGGCAGGTTTTTTAAGCTTGGTATTGTTTACAATATCTTTCAAAATATTATGTCCTACTAAACTCATAAATGCCCCCGGAACTCCATGCCCTGTGCAATCTACTGTGGAAAAATAAACCAGCTCTTCCTTTTTATCGAACCAATAAAAATCACCACTAACAATATCCTTTGGCTTAAATAATACAAACGAATTTGGAACTAATTCTTTAATAATAGACTCAGGGGGCAAGATGGCTTCTTGGATCCGTTTTGCGTAAAGAATACTATCTGTAACTTGTTTATAGAGGATCTCTAACTGTCCATTCTTGTTTTCGATCTCCTCTTTTTGACGGACAACTTCTTCGGTACGTTCTTTAACTTTTTGTTCGAGACCACGTTCGTTCTCTGCCAAATTATCACGCATCTTTATAAGTGAGTGGCCTAAATTATCATCTTTACTTAAAGGTTTGTGAATAGCCTCAAAATTTCCGGCACCGGTTTCTTCGGCAAACTTGGTTGTTTGGTGCATACTTTGAATGAGTTCATTTAGGGCGTTGCCCATATCGCCAATTTCATCGTTACGCGGCCTAAAACGTTCTTTTGGTAAAATCCCTAGCCCCATAGACAATAACATTTTTCTAAGTTTAGAAACAGGTTTGGTAATAGAGCGAGCCGTAAACAATGCTATAAAAATTCCACCAACCACCAAAGTGACTCCCAATAGCTGAACAAAACGCTGAAGGAAATTGAAAGATCTGAACATTTTTTCTTTTACCTGTTCGGCTGCATTTTGTTTGATCTGGATCAAGGAATTTAATTCTTTGTAAAGTCTTTCAAGATCTGTTTGAGAATCTTCATAAGATATTCTGGCAATACTTGTTTTTAGAGCATCTTGGTAATCTTCCGAATTGGCCAATTGACTCATGATATCAGATTTATACAAACGAAAAATACTTTCAATACGTAAAAAAATTGTTTTTAAACTTTTTTTCTCTTCTACGCTCCAATCTTGCGACAAGGAGTCGAGTTCTTTTCTTTGATCAAGATATTCGGTTGCAATAATATTTTCGAGGTCTTCTCTAAAATCAATATCGCTACTTGAGCTATTGAACATCCATTGCGTTACATCAGTAACCGAACGCTCTATCAATAAATTCAGCTCTTTTAACTCAGCAACGCTAGGTGCTAATTGACCAACCACAGTATCGGTTTTGCTTTTACTGTCTTTTAAAGTTACTACGGTTAATATAAATGCGAGGGTAGTGAGTATAATTAACACCGCAAAACCTGCACCTATTTTTTTTCCAATGGTGAATTTAATTGCCATGCTAATTATTTTTTCGGATTTGAAGATTCTTCTGTTACCTCTATCTTGAGCTCTTTACATTTTTGCTCATAAGCTAAGATCTTAGCCTCATCCAATAATACACGGTAAACATAGTAAAGGGCCAAAACCGCTTTCCTGTTCTTGTTGTTTTGATTATACACCTTTAAGAAAAATTGCTCGGCTTGTTTGGCAAGTTTTATAGCATCTTCCTGAATAATATCCACGTCTTGAATGGATGCTTCCCCGGCATCAATTTTTTCGATCAAACTGGTAGCTTGATTTAAATACATTACGCCCATATTCATATTAGCAGATGAATCGATAGGGTTCAACTCAAGCACTTTCAATAAAGTAACCTTAGCAATTTCAAACGCCTTAGTGTTCTTTTTATCCTTGTTGAATTTTTCGGAAAAATGACTGCCCACTGCTAAATTGTATTCGATATCCTTATCTCTTAAATCAACAGTGGTATCTGCAATTTTTATCAATTCCTTATACTTATTGAATGACGTAGAACTCTTATCGTAATTAGAAGAATCTTGCAAGTAGTTTTTGGCCAGTAAATAATAATTTGAGCTGATGTTTGACATAAGTTTATTATTATTAGACTTATAATCGGCATCAGGGTTTAATGAATTTGAACGTTTGATAGAAGCAACAAGTGTATCTCTTAAACTCGAATTGAATTTAGTTTTATCGGTGCGTTTGTAGATCTCAAAATAAATGAAACCACGTATGGTCCAAGCCTCAAAACGCTTCATAGTTTCGGGATGCGCAACAACGCTATCTATGCACACCTTAGCCATATCTGGTTTTTTCTCATTGTATAGTGCTTGAGCTCTTACCAGTTTAACTTCCTGTGCATTTAAAACCATACCCCCAAGCATATAGCCTGCAAGCAGCATTGGTTTTAAATATTTACACATCACTTTCATTTTTATTTTTTTAATCAACGTTTATGGCTAAGGATTTAAAATCATCATTGGTTTTTAATCCGGCCTTAATGGCATTGTTCTTACTATATTCGAATTTTTGTTTGCTATCTATAATTATAAAATTGATACTTGAGCCGCTTTTTGCGCCTCCGCTATTTTCGGTAATGAGCAAAACGCCTTTATTCTTTGATTTTCCGCTTACGTCGTTAATTGCTTTAGATGATTCGGGCAAAAGAAACACCATGTTCGCGTTCACGCTTTTGTCAAATGCAGGAGTATTTTTTACCTCAATATCCTGACTACCTACTTTTTTACGTTTGGCCAAAAGATTGAGTTCAATGATAAGATTATCATTCTTGCCAACTATATAAATAATGAAATTTCCCGTTTTCTTGTTATTAGGCCACTCGAAGTATTTGGTGAAGTTATAGATGAATACAGCCTTGATCTTAGCATTAGTATCGTAACTAGAGGGATTGGGTTGCTGAAAACCAAAGGTTAAGGCTATAGCCAGAACGAGTAAATATTTGACCTTAAACAGCAGTACTAAAAAATGTTATTAACATACAAATATACACTATTGAGCCTAAAATACAAGGAATAAATTTTATACTTTTACAAGAGTAACAATTAGCATTTTTGGCGCAATTAACTAAATACAAAGATCATTCCGATTCCCAACTCATTAACAATTTTTTAGAGAGTGGGGATAATGTTTTCGTGGGAGAGCTATATAAGCGGTATGGGCATTTGGTTTTAGGTTTGTGTATTAAGTATTTAAAAGACAAAGATGAAGCCGAAGACGCGGTTATGACCATTTTTGGTCAATTACTAAATGATCTAAAAAAGCATAAAGTTGAATATTTTAAGAGTTGGTTATATACTTATAGCAAGAACTATTGTTTGATGCAATTGCGTAAAAAGCAGAATCAGCTTAAGAAAGAGCTCGATGTAAAAGAAAATGAGATATTCCTTATGGATTATAACAACATTGAGCATCTAAATGAAAAGGAACAACAAATAAGCTTAATGCAAAGTGCTTTGAGCGACCTGAATAAGGAACAAAAAGTGTGTTTGGAATTGTTTTATTTGAGTAATAAATCGTACACCGAGATAGTGACGATAACCGGATATAACAATAATGAAGTAAAGAGCCATATTCAAAATGGCAAACGGAATTTAAAATTAAAAATGGAAGCTAGATCAAATGGGCAAGCCGGTAAATAATAAACATACTAAGAACCTCGACGAACTCTTGGAGCATATACATACTCCATCAGACGGCCTGGATGCCTTTGAACAAGAGGCATTGGAAGGATTTGCCTCACTTGAAACCAAACAAGAGGCCATTGAAATGAAACAGCGTTTAGATGAACGCATGGAAGAAAAGCTTTCTGAAAAGAGAAGGCCATTATTTATTTATTGGTCGGCCGCCGCGGGTGTAGCACTTATAATAGGACTTGTTTTTTTATTACAAACCAATCAAGCTCTTAAACAAGAAGGCTTAGCCGATAATTCTGTTACTAATGAGAAACATTTAGAAAGTACCGAAAGCAATCCGCCTGCCCCTCCTGCAGAATTAAAACAGGAAGCTACTAAAACCATGGGCGGTAAAGGCGATATGCAAAGTGCAAATGGCCAAAGCATGAACTATAAAAACCTTCCAGTACAAAGAAGCGCCGCCGATGAAGAAGTTTCTAGCAAATCGGCAGTGGCAGAAGTTGCTTTAGATGATATAAAGAATGCACCCGGAAAAGAAGGTGAAAAAGATAGCAGACGTGATGAAAAACCCGCCGATGATCTTGCCGTAAATAAAGGTCAAAATAATGAACAAGTTCCTGCAAGTGCATCGGGCGCAGGCTCCGACGCTACTGATAAATTAAAGAAGAAAGAAGAGGATAATAAAGATGAGGATAAAGCTACCAATTATTTTACCTCGCGTAAGATTAAAAAAGCAAAAAGTGCCGATCAACCTGCCGCCCAAAGCAAAACCAATAGTGAGATAGAAGGCACATTTGAAAAAAGCACTATTCAAGGCGCCAGTATCAATATAAAAGAAAGTGAACTTACCGAGAAGATCAATAAGTTTATGAGCGATAAGGATTACAAAAAATCGTTTGTGTGTACGTTAACCATTAATAGCGACGATAAAGTGGAAAGTATAGTGTTTCAGAAACCTGAGCTATTTCATAAATCCGAACAAAAAGAGATAACTGAATTCTTTAAGAAACAAAAGTGTTTCAAGAATCATGAGTTCTCGGTGTATTCTACATACACTGTAAATTACAAGGCTCAATAATTTTCGAGTTTTTTTAACCAAAAAGACTCCTGCGCTGCTACGCTAAGAAGGCGCAAAGCACACAAAGAATGAAATCCATTATGCTAAAAAGAAGACGAAGAACCTTAAGGTTGACGCAAAGTGCTAGCTGCCTATACCGCTAGTAGAAACGAAGGTTGGATATGAATTTTTTGTTCTTTGTGGTTAAAAAATAAATGCCGAGAAAACACGCAATGAAGATTTGCCTGCTTAATTCTTCTGAAATTTTTACCTAAAATTACATCTTGCTGCCGCGCCCGCGATTGAACGAAAAGCCCGGCGCAAAATTTTGCTTAGTGTTTGTGGAGCGAGGAGGCGACCGCAGGAAGCCACCGCAACCCAACAAACACTGCAAAATATAAGCCGGCTTGAAGTGAAAGCGCGACTAGGCGCCCAAATAATACTAAAATTCAATAGAAAAACTATTTGAGAGACAAGCATTAATTAATTAAATTTGTATGACCTATGAGTAACGTTATTTCACTTTTACCCGAAAATGTAGCCAATCAAATTGCTGCAGGCGAAGTTGTACAAAGGCCCGCCAGTGTGGTAAAAGAATTACTCGAAAATGCGATCGACGCCGGTGCATCTCACATTAAACTTATTATTAAAGACGCAGGCAAATCATTTATACAAGTAATTGATAATGGAAATGGTATGAGTCCGTTCGACGCACGACTTGCATTTGAGCGGCACGCCACTTCCAAAATAAAAAGTGCCGACGATCTTTTTAATTTACATACCAAAGGTTTTAGAGGCGAAGCATTAGCAAGTATTGCCGCTGTAGCGCAAGTAGAATTAAAAACAAAACAAGCTGATGATGAAGTTGGGCAGCAAATAACTATCGAAGGCGGAAATTTTGTTGATCAAAGTAATTGTCAGTGTGCCACTGGTGCAACTTTTACTATCAAAAATTTATTTTACAATATTCCGGCGCGACGCAATTTTTTAAAGGATGATAGTACCGAATTAAAACATATCATTGCCGAATTTGAGCGCGTTGCATTACCGCATCACTCTATCCATTTTACATTACATAGCAATAACAACGAAATTTATAACCTTCCTCCTGCTCCATTAATGCAGCGCATTATGGCTTTGTTTGGTAATTATTTCAATCAAAAATTAGTTACGGTTGATGAGCAAACAGCCTATGTAAAGATCAGCGGTTACGTTGGCAAGCCTGATATTGCTCGTAAATCAAAAAAAGATCAATACTTTTTTATTAATAATCGTTTTGTACGGAGTCCATATTTAAGTACCGCAGTTTACCAAGCGTACAAAGATCTTATTTCTATGGATTCGCATCCTGTTTGGTTCTTATTTTTGGATATTGATCCAAAACAAATAGATGTGAATATTCACCCAACCAAAACCGAAATAAAATTTATTGACGAGCGTACCGTGTTTGTTACCTTGATGAGTGTGATAAAACGTGCTTTAGGAAAAGCAAATCTTGGTCCTTCCATTGATTTTGACACCGAATCCATCACACAAAATCATTATTCTCAAGATAGAGTTCCTGTTCAGCCAAAAATAAGTTATAATCAGAATTATGATCCGTTTAAAAGCAATGCGGGCAGTGGCTCTACGCACAAAGAAGAAAATAATGTAAAGCACTGGGAAACTTTGTTTGAGGGATTTAAAACCAATAATATTAGCGTTGAGCCCGAAGATCAAAAGAGCCAAGAGGTAATTGAAAGTGTGCAAAAGGAAGCCATTGCTTACAAAACCTTTCAACTATTCAATAAATATATTGTTTGCAACGTATCGGATGGGATCTTAGTAATTGATCAGCAACGTGCGCATGAACGTATTTTGTACGAACATTATTTTAAAACAAAAGCCCAAGCACCATTGCCAACACAACAAATATTATTTCCGGAGCAGTTGGAGTTGACTGCGAAAGATTTTTCTCTAGTTGAAATACTTTTACCTGAATTTAAATTATTGGGTTTTGATATTGAGATCTTTGGTAAAAACAGCATTGTGGTAAACGGAGCGCCCAGCGATCTGGAGAATGTGAATGTGGCGCATACCATTGAGAATATCATTGAATCGTATAAATTAAACACCATCGATTCGAAAATTGATGTGCACGATAATATTTGCAGAGCCATGGCAAAAAACACCTCCATCAAACAAGGGAAAACATTAGACGATAATGAAATGCAATTGATCATTCATCATTTGATGCATTGCGAAGGGCCAAATTATACAGCAGATGGAAAAACCATTTTTATGAATATTGAAAAAGATACTATTGACAAACATTTTCGCAATAAATGAGCTATAACGATCCATACAGACCCGGCGGATTTGGCAATTTACCGGTAGTTACGAAGAACATACTTATCATCAATGTTATCTTGTTTGTATTAACCATGCTGTTGCAACAAACGCAGCATATTGATCTTTCTAAATACCTTGGCTTACACTATTTTCTTGCACCCGATTTTAGGCCACATCAATTTATCACGTATTTGTTCATGCATGGTGGTATATCGCATATTTTATTCAATATGTTGGGCGTTTATATTTTTGGCCAGGTATTAGAACAAATGTGGGGGCCAAAACGTTTTCTGATTTTTTATATTCTTACAGGTTTAGGTGCGGCGCTTGCACAATACGGAATCATTCACTTTTCTATTGGGTCATTTGTTGATCAACTTGAAACAGTGCAAGGTAATTTATCTCTTGAATCATTCACGGCTTTTGTTAATTCAGACGAGTTTCAACTAAAGTTGTATCATACCGATGGTGATTTTGGCTACATGCAAAATTTTAACGAGATCATGAAGGATAATCCTTCAAGGGCTTTAAGTTTAGCATCACAATATTTAATAGACTTTAAAAACTCATTCCTCAACTCTAATGTTATTATTGGCGCTTCCGGCTCTTTATTTGGATTGCTTGGTGCTTTTGGAATGCTATTTCCAAATCGTTTGCTATATCTCTACTTTTTTATTCCCGTAAAGGCAAAATGGTTAGTAATTGGTTATGGCGCCCTCGAATTATTTTCGGGCATAACCAATAGAGCCGGCGATAACGTAGCACACTTTGCACATTTAGGCGGTCTATTTGTGGGCTTGATAATGGTATTGATCTGGCGACGTGATCGCACACAATTTTATGGATGATGAATACATTTTTTTCGCGCATAAAAAGTAATTTCCAACAGCAAGGCACTATGATGCAGATCATCATTGTAAACATTGCTATTTTTTTAACCATAAATGTGGTTGGAAATCTTTCGCAATTAAATTTATTACCTTATGTTGCCTTACCGCTAAATGGCGAAGAATTTATTTATAAATTTTGGACGCTGTTCACCTATATGTTCACTCACGAAGGCTTAGCGCATATCTTTTGGAACTTAGTATCGTTTTATTTTTATACGCAAATATTTTACCTTTTGCTGGGAGAAAAAAAATTGCTTTATGTTTATGTAATGAGCGGGATATGTGGAGGGGCGTTGGTTTTATTGTTAGGCATTTTGTTTCCAGCTTCATTTGCCAATAGCATTTTACTGGGTGCTTCGGCGGCTGTATTAGGCGTGGGTGGTGTGATGCTGATGTATGCACCCAATTACAGGGTGTTTTTATTCGGATTGGTAGAGCTTTCTTTTAAATACATCTATCTTATATTTTTTGCTTTAAGTACTATCATTGATCTTTCTATCAATACCGGCGGCAAGATCTCGCACATTGGTGGTGCTTTGTTTGGTATGTTGTATGGCTATCAATTAAAAAAGGGTGTTGATCTGTTTGATCTTGCCTTTTTAAAACGCAAAAAGACTAAATTAAAAATTGTAAGTCATAATCCCCCTAAAACAAAAGAGGCCAAAATAAGCAACGAGGAAGCCACCATGAATGCTTTGTTAGATAAGATCAGCAAAAGTGGTTACGATAGCTTAACCAAGGCGGAGAAGGATCTTTTGTTTAAATTATCGCAAAAGAAGTAGTTTTTTGCCACGAATTACACTAATGAACACTAACCTGGGTTTTGCGAGACATTCAGTTCTTTTTTTAATTTAGATTATTGAAATTCGTAAAAATTTAGTTGGGTCACAAAAACTCACACAACGCTGATTCTACAAAAATCTCTTCAAAAGCATGCGTTTTATTCTGGCGTGAATTTTTCTTTTGAACTTAGGCTTGATTTTTTTTACTATAAACTCAACCGCGATGCTGCGCCAGCGATTGTAGCGTAAAGCCACCGCAAGGATTTTGCCTGCCTGTCCGGTAGCCAGGCATTATGGCGCTTAAGCAAGGAGGGGGCAAAAGCCCAGTGAGCTTTTGCGCCGGCTTGTGTAAAAGCAGGAAGCCACCACAGCTTTAGCGCCACAGCAAAATACAGCGGGGCTTGCAGCGGAAAGCCTGCCTACCGGCAGGCAGGCGCGCCAGGGCGGCCCAAATAATAGAAAAAAATGGAAGTAAAATCAATTAGTGACTTAATTCTTGCAGAGTACCAGAACCGAATATCCGCCCAATGTTTTTGTGGTAAAGCGTGGTGCAACTTTAAACAAGATCTGTTTAATGCCGTTCACTATTCCATTTTTGAACGAACTTGACCTGTAATCAGGCTCTGTGTATCTTTTAGAGATAACTGTGTAGCCAAAATCCTTAAGAATACTCAAAATAAATCCTTCCGAAAAATTATGGATATGCCCTACTCGCTCTTTGCTTTCAATAAGCATTTGTTCGCGGAACAAACTCCACACAAACATATCTAAGGGAATATGAAATACGGTATACTTACTTTTTTTGGAAATACTTTTTAAAAAAGAAAAATAATCTTGTAAATGCTCGATCACATCAATCACCAATAACACATCAGTAGTTGAATTTTCCTTTGTAAAGTCAACGCACTTGAATTCAATTCCGCTATTCTTCTTAAGAGCCATATCGATGGCGTTAGTGGAGATATCGTAACCTGAATATGAAACGGCTTTGCTTCCGTTAAGTTTTTTTAACTGGATCAATACCTCTCCTATGCCACAACCAACTTCACAAACGGAAGTGTATGCGATCTTATTCTCTTCTAAAACAGAATGAATGAAATTGGCTTTAAAAGCAGAATCCTCCTGATGCCAGTGAGGATTCTTTTTAAGATAATCTTGATTATTGTAAATATCATCCATAAAATGACGCTTTATGGAAATGGTTATTTAGGCTGCAATAGGATTTGGTTGCCCAAGCATTTTAAGCTCTTTAGCGTGAAGCATAATGGCTTTTCTAAACGTTGGGATCTCCATATACATTACATTAAATTCGTTTGCTGTTGCTTTTACGATCTTTGAAATATCACGATAATGCACATGGCAAACCATAGGGAACAAATGATGCTCTATTTGATAATTCAATCCACCAACAAACCAACTTAAAATACGGTTGTTACGTGCAAAGTTAGCGGTGGTCTTTAATTGATGAATAGCCCAATCATCTTCTATCTTACCTTCTTTATCAGGCATTGGAAAATTCATTTCAGGAACAACGTGTGCCAATTGAAAAACAACTGAAATAATAACGCCACAAACCAAATGCATGGATACATAGCCAATTACAATTACCCACCAGGCTGCATCAATGAATAGTAATGGAGTCACCATAATAAATAAGTAATAACCGATCTTTGCAAAAACCAACTTTCCGATTTCTTGTTTGTAAGATGTGTTCTTTGTTTTTAACAAACCCATCTCTTCATAACGCTTTAATTGCTTAAAATCTTTAGTGATACTCCACATGATGGTAATTAAACTGTAAAACAACCAAGCATATAAATATTGATACTTTTGAATTTTATAATGTGGCGAATGTGGAGAGAAGCGCAATAGCCAAATTGGTGCATCAATATCTTCATCCTTACCCGAAATATTTGTGAAGGTATGATGCAAAACATTATGCTGAATTTGCCAGTTAAGAGGGCTTCCACCAAGCATATACATGGTAAACGCTAATGCTTTATTTACGCTTGGATTTTTTGAATAACTGCCATGATTAGCATCATGCATTATAGAAAAACCAACACCAGCCATTCCAATTCCCATTACAATATAAAGTCCTATTATCATCCAGGCATTAAGTGTAACTAAACCTGAGATCATAAAAGCATAAGGAATAAGATATATGCAAAGCATGGAAACGGTTTTTATAACCATTTTTGAATTAGCGTTCTTCGATAAATTATTTGTCTTAAAATATTCCTCTACCCGTCCACGGAGTGTGTTGAAGAACTGTCGGTTAGATTGGTCAAAACGAATTATCTGTTCCATTGAAAATTTTTACAAAAATACTACTTAAAATTCAATAATAAGCCCCTGTAAAACAATGTACTAACAAGCTATGGCCAATAATTGTTTAAAAGAGCCCCAAATTGCTTTATTACGTGACGAAAATAATAAAAAAACCGACTAAATACGGTTAAATTTTCTGAGAAAATTCATCAAAAAGCTGTTTAGATTCAGGATTTAACGAAATATTGTTCTTTTCAAGCCAGTCTTTGATGTTTGTAAGGAATTCTTTTTTGTTTTCGATATGAAGGAGACGAATATCATCCGATTTACCATTCTTTTGAATGAAGTACAAAATACCATGACGAAACTGAACGCTTTCAATATCACTTGCAAAAACTTGGTACATGATACTCTTTGAAAACAAAATATAATTGGCATAAATACTTACAAAACAAAGTTTACGATACACTTTTAAGAGTACAACGCATATCTCGGTAAAAGCAATGATCAAACAAATAGGATACAGAAATTTTACGCGTGTACCAGAGGAGATCAACATTAACGCAAAAGAAACGAACAAAAAAACCTTTAGCACCCTAAACATGTAAAAGCTGTAAGGAAAATAAGCAAAACGCTCTTTAGGAACATCAGCTCTGTAGCTAACATTTGTAAATTCGTAACAACTTAAGAACACGTAAGCCACGCCCATAATGGCCTGAAGCGCCAATAGGTCCTTCCAACTCAAATACCCGTTCCAAAAGCTGATCATGGAAATAACTACCATTACCAACAGAATAGAATTACTAAGAAGGGATATGATAACGTTCCTCATTTTTAAATTTCGTTTGCAAAGAAACGAATAAAAACGGATACTTTTTTTTTATTGTGAAAAACTGCCTTAAAAAAAGAATGAGCGCAGCTTGATTAATGACTCGCTTTGCGTAATTTTAAAGGCTATGATGTTTGTGTACCCTCTTTTTTTATGGGCCTTAACGGCCATTAGCATTCCCATCATTATACATCTTTTCAATTTTAGGAGATATAAAAAAATATATTTCACCAATGTTCATTTTTTAAAAGAATTACAACTCGAGAGTCAATCTAAATCACGTTTAAAAGAATTACTCATTTTGGCGTCGCGAATTTTGGCCATTGCACTTTTAGCTTTAGCATTTGCACAGCCTGTGTTTGTAAATAAAAATAATACGGTTGTAAATGTGAATCAAAAAAACATCAGCCTATACCTCGATAATTCATTTAGCATGGAAGAAGTGAATAAGCAAGGGCAGTTATTTGAAAGCGCGCGTAAAACCGCTAAGGAAATTGTGAGTTCTTATGGCAGCAACCATCGTTTTCATTTGATAACAAATGATTTTGAAGGCAAACATCAACGTTATTATACCAAAGAAGATATGTTGAATGAACTCAACGAAATTAAAATATCTCCTGTAGTTAGATCTTTTTCGGATGTGCATAAGCGCCAGACAGAATTTTTGGGAAGTGATAATAATGGTTCGCAATTTATTTATGCATTAACCGATGCTCAAAAAAGTTCGTTCAATTTAGCAGACATAAAGAACGATAGCACACACCAGATCACCATTGTTCCGCTTGAGGCGAACGAAACAAATAATTTGTACATCGACACTTGCTGGTTTGAATCACCAATTCAACAAAAAGGCTTTTTACAAAAATTAAACGTTGTCATCCAAAACAAATCGCAAAAAACAATTGATGCTGGAACAGTAAGATTAATGGTAAACGGAAATCAAACCTCTATTGGTTCGTTTAGCGTAGAAGCAAATTCGAAAAAAGAATTGGCGATTAGTTTCACCATAAAAAATGAAGGGTTGAATTATGCTTCGGTGAAGTTGGATGATTACCCAATTACCTTTGATGATGAATTGTTTTTTACGTTCAATTCGAAACTCACCATTAATACTGTTTTTGTAAATGGAAAAGAGTCTACTACCCTTCCCTTCTTTAATTCGTTATTTGCCGCCGATAGTTTATTTAACTACGTGCAATTATCTGAGAACGCTATTGATTATTCTAAGTTCAAAAGTGCCGATCTTATTGTATTGAATGAGATCAATGAGCCTTCCAATGGTTTGATAAGCGAGCTTAATAAGTTCACACAAAAAGGCGGAAATATTGTTGTTATTCCATCTACCAAATTAAATACAGAACTGTATGCGCCTTTTTACGCAGCTTTGGGTTTACCTGCCATTTCAACATTAGATACTCATTCACTCAAATTAAATAAGCCTGATAAGAACGATCCATTTTTTGAAGGGGTGTTTGAAAAAATTGATCCGCAATTAAATTTACCGCTTTCCTTGCAACATTATGCGCAGGCAAAAAGTAGCGGACAAGTAATTTACAGTATCCAAAACGGAGATCCTTTTTTAACGCGAGTAAATATTCAAAATGCTTCGATGTATTTGTTTAGCTCTTCTTTAAGCGAGAAACAAAGCAATTTTTGTAAACATGCGCTTTTTGTGCCCACTTTTATTCGAATTGCCGTTACAAGCCTTAGGCCTCAACCTCTTTTTTACAAATTGAACACCGGCAGTACAATTCGTTTACGTTCAGAAGGCCTTACAAGCGAGGCTCCGCCACATATTGTGGGCCATGGCAATAAAATGGATATGATCCCCGAAATGAGGGTGATTAACAATTACATGAACCTGTTTGTAGATAAGCAATTGGCTCTGGCGGGCTTCTACGACGTGGTTTGGCAGGATGCTATTAAGCAAAATCTGGCTTTTAATTACGATCGCCTAGAATCTAACTTAATTTTTCTTACCTTAGAGGAGTTAAAACACATCATATCAAAAAACAGTTTGAAGAACTATAGTTTGATTGACCATAAGAACACCTCAAGTGTAGCCAAAGCCATCCAATTAGAGGCCAATGGAACAAAACTTTGGAAATGGTGCCTTTTATTTTTCCTACTTTTTATTGCAATAGAAATTTGTTTGATCCGTTTTTTAAAATAATTACGATATGGCTATACTTATAAAACAAGCAACAGTACTAGATAAGAACAGCGAGTTTGCCGGAAAAAAAGTCGACATTATGATCGAAGGTGGAAAGATCACCGAGATCAAAAAAAGTATTGGTGCAAAAACAAACTGCAAAGTCATAGAAGGCGACGAACTTTATGTGTCGAACGGATGGATAGACATGCAATCGGTTTTTTGCGATCCTGTTTTAGAACACAAAGAAACCATTGAAAGCGGATTAAAAGCCGCAGCTGCGGGAGGATTTACAAGTGTATGTGTGCACGGTTACGATCAATGTTCGATCAACAACAAATCAACGGTAGAATACATTCTCAATAAAACAGATAAATTGGTAGATGTTGTTCCCATTGGTTCTATCACCGTAAAAACCGAAGGAAAAGAATTAGCCGAAATGTTTGATATGAAAACTGCGGGAGCCCTTGCCTTTAGCGATCACAAACATCCCATCACACACTCCGGATTATTTATAAGAGCAGTACAATACGCCAACAATATTAATTCCTTCATCATCGCACACTGCAACGATCAAAACATTTCGCAGGGCGGACAAATGAACGAAGGAGCAACATCTACAAGCTTAGGCTTAAAAGGAATGCCGGCCATAGCAGAAGAATTAATGCTTGAAAGAAATATAGGTTTGCTTGAATACGCAGGCGGAAAAGTTCATATTCCAACCATTAGCACAGCAGGAAGTGTTGACATTATTAAAAAAGCAAAAGCAAAAGGAATGAATGTAACCGCCGGAGTTGCGGCCATCAATTTAATGTATGATGACTCCATGCTAAAAGACTTTGATTCGAACTATAAATTAGATCCTCCACTGCGCACAAAAAAAGATGTAGAGGCATTACGCAAAGCAGTTGAGAATGGAACTATAGACGTAATTGTGAGTGATCATAATCCACAAGATATAGAAAGTAAAGAATTAGAATTTGATCTGGCCGACTTTGGAATCATAAATCTTCAAACCACTTTTAACTGCATAGCCGAAGCATTTAAAAATCATGGGCTGGAAGAAGCCATAGAAGCGTTAAGTAATAAACCAAGAGCGATACTGGGTATGGAACAAAGAGCTATTAAAGAAGATGCTGATGCTAACCTCACCATTTTTAGTGTAAAACAAACATCAACACTCAGCGATAAAAACAACCACTCTAGGTCGAAGAACAGTCCCTTTCTAAATAAACCCCTGCAAGGAAAAGTTATAGGCATAATAAATGGGGGTAAAAGCTCGTTTAATGCATAAATGCGTTATAGCTTCTTCATATTTCTTTTTCTCTACTTAGGTATTTATCAAAAGGCCAAAGCGCATCAAACTATTTATTTTATAGATAGCTTTGGAGTAGTTATTGATTCGTGCACACTGAATGAAACAGAATTTAATGCTCCAACTATTGATAACAGACCAAACCCCATTTTACAACTCGTAAAAAAACAACGTAAAAAAAACAAAAAAGTAATGGCTGCTATTTTGGCTTTTCCTTTCCCGTTTGGCATAGTTGGCTTGCACAGAATTTATTTGGGAACAGCTCCACACGTACCCATTGTTTACATAGGAACATTTGGCGGTGTACTAGGCATTTTACCTTTCATTGATTTTTGCGTGATCATGCTCGATAAAGATTTCGAGCGTTATAATAATAATAACAAGATCTTTATGTGGGTTAAATAGCCCACCATTAAACCATGTGCGGCATAGCAGGCATCATTATTAAACAATACCATCAAAGCGCTACCGAAGTTGCGCTGAACATGAGCAGGGCTATTAAACATCGCGGCCCGGATGGTGAAGGATTGTTGGCGATCTCTGAGAACTATATCTGTGCTTACAAAACTTCGGAGACCGAAAAATTTAATTCAAATTCTACACCCTACATTCCAAAACAAGAATACAAAGAGCCAACAAATTGTTTTGCTGCATTTGCACATCGTCGCCTAGCCATTATTGATCTTAATGATACTGGTCACCAACCCATGTGCGATAAGGGTGAATGCGTTTGGATAACTTATAACGGAGAAATTTATAATTACAAGGAATTAAAAGAAGAATTAAAAATACTTGGCTACGCTTTTGCTTCCGAATCGGATACAGAAGTAGTGATCAACGCTTACAAAGAATGGGGAACAGATTGTGTTACTCATTTTAACGGCATGTGGGCTTTTTGTATTTATGACAAAATATCAAATACTTTTTTTGCCTCACGAGACAGATTAGGAGTAAAACCACTTTACTATATTCATAACTTCAACTTTTTTGCGTTTGCAAGCGAGCAAAAAGCTTTTATAAAAAGTGGATTGATAAAAGCCATATTTAATAAACGTGCTTTGCACAGTTATTTAGTGGATGAAGAATTGGAAAATTGTACGTCGAACTTTTTTGAAGGTATTACCGAATTGTGGCCGGGACAAAATTTAGTGTTCGATCCCAAAGAACATTCTGTGGATTTGTCGTTTTACTTTGAACGCAAAAAAATTGAAACAACTTCCAATGATAAATTAAGCAATACCGAACTAATAGAACGAGTACAAAAAGAACTTTTTAAAGCGGTTCAATTGCGAATGCGCAGCGATGTAGAAGTTGGCACCTGTTTAAGTGGAGGAATTGATAGCAGTGTTATTGCCGGCATTATGGCACATCATGTAAAAACACCTATTCATTGTTTTACATCTGTTTTTAAAACCGGAGCTGTTAACGAAGAAAAGTATGCTGATCTTGTAAGTAAGAACATCAAAGCCAAACACTCTAAAACAGAACCAAATGTAAGCGAATTTGAAAAAGATATTGACGATCTTATTTATGCTTTAGATGCGCCTATTTGGGATACCAGCACGTACGCGCAGTTTAGAGTAATGCGTTTAGCAAAAGAGAACAGAATAAAAGTAGTGCTCGACGGACAAGGAGCAGATGAATTATTTGCCGGCTATCATCATCATTATATAAGTAAATGGGATCAAACATTAAGAGAGAACGGTCCTTTATGTTGGTTACGCGCCGTTTCTGGCTCAGGTAAAAGCATAAAATCACCTTTTGCTTTTCTAACCAAACAAAAAATAAAACAATATTTTCCGGGTACCACTCAAGATCATTTTAAATTACTGAAACAAGAGTTTATTGACCTCTACCCTATTAAAAATGCGAATGCCTTTGAAACAAATTTGAATAAGCAATTAATAACTGACTTGGGTTATAAACGTTTAAAATCATTTTTACGCTGCGAAGACAGATGCGGTATGTGGCATAGCGTAGAAAGTCGTACGCCGTTTAGCGATGATGTAAATTTAATAGAACTGATGTTTAGTTTTAATGGAAAGAGAAAAATTCACAACGGATTATCAAAATATTTTTTACGCGAAGCGGCAAAAGATGTTCTTCCCAAAGATATTTACGAGCGCACCGATAAAGTAGGCTTTGAAACACCTATGAAAGCATGGGTAATTGAGCTTTTACCAAAAATGTTAATCGATATAGAGCAAGCCAATTTTGAATTTATGGATCTGACCTTATTTAAAAGCGTTTTTAACAAAAACAAGATGAGTCATATTAAAATGCTATTTAAGTTATTTGTATTGGCAAGATGGCAAAAGGTGTTTAGCTAATACAGAATAATTGTTTTGCCCCGCTGGGGCAATTTTCGTAAAACTTTTCATTCTATAAACATGTTTTGGTCCCTCTGGGACAAAAAAACCATTTAACTTTAAAGTGGTAATTTCAAAAGGGTCGTTACTATATCAAGGCAATAATCAAAAGGCCCCAGAGGGGCCTCATTTTAAAGACCTTGTCTCTAGCGAATCTGATGCCCCAGCGGGGCATAATATTCACAGGATTCTTCTTTTTTTCTTCATTTTTTTTACCCATATTTACTCATTAATTCCAATAGAACATGCGTTTTAAACACATCATATTACTTTTCTTTGTTCCCCTAATTTTTACCGCACAAACCGAGTATTTGGATTACCGTTCGGTTACAAACCCACTCTATTGGAAAAACAGAAAGCCTTATGAGGGATATTGGCAACAAGACGTGCATTATAATATAAATGCCGACCTAGATGATAGTACAGATATTATTAGCGCTAAAGAAGAACTCACTTATTGGAACAACTCTCCTTACGATCTTTCGTTTGTGTATTTCCACTTATATAGCAATGCACAAAACAAAGACTCCTACTTAACAGATCTTTACAAGAACAACGATTATAAACTAAAATTCGGCAAATATCGTGAAAAGAATTTAGGCACACAGGTTGAATCGATTATGGTAAATGGCGTTGAATTAAAAACCGAATTGGATAATACCGTTTTAAAAGTTTGGTTACCAAAACCGGTAAAATCAGGTGAGTCGGTTACGTTCAACATTAAATTCAAAACGTATTTTGATAAAGAAGCCATGCGCAACCGAATGAAGATGTTTAATTCGTTTGGAAGCAAACAATACGATATTGTACATTGGTATCCTCGCATTTCTGTTTTTGATCATAAAATGGCATGGGACACGCATCAACATATGGATCACGAATTCTATGGTGATTTTGGTTCATATCACGTAGAGCTTTCACTTCCCAATAATTATATTTGCGATGGTACTGGTGTTATGACCAACGAAAGTGAAATGCTTCCTGATACACTTCGTAAAAAATTAGATATTTCAAACTTCCTTAAAAAGCCCTTTAATTCGCCACCATCTGTTATCATTAAAAAAGATGGTACAAAAAAAACCTGGAAGTTTAGTGCTTTAAATGTGCACGACGTTGCTTATACATGCGATCCCAATTACCGTATTGGCGAATCAAAGATCGATGGCATTCGTTGTATTGCTTTAGTTCAAGAGCCGCATGCTGCAGGTTGGTACAATGCCACGCAATATCTTACAAAGATCATTGAAGTGAATAGTTATAATATTGGTCCGTACCATTATCCAAAAATGATAAGTGCCGATGCGCAAGACGGTATGGAATACCCAATGATCACACTAAACGGTGGATGGGATCCGGGATACAGAGGTTTATTCATTCATGAATTAACGCATAACTGGTTCTTTGGAATGGTGGGAAGTAATGAAACTTACAGGCCAAGTTTAGATGAAGGCTTTACACAATTTTATACGGCCGATACATATCAATTTATTGATGGTCCGTTTGAAATTGATGGAAGAAGAAAACCAAAAAGTTTAATGGATAAATACGTTGCAGAATACACCAAGCCTTTAAAAGTAGTTGATGCGGATATTTACAATCCATATTACGCAACCAATGTAATGAAAGATGAACAGGTTACATTGAATACACACAGTGATGATTTTAACGGTGGCATACGCCACAGCGGCGGATACAGCCAAGTATATTTTAAAACAGCCGCCATGTTAAAAAATTTGGAATACGTTCTGGGTCGCGCGCTATTTGATAAAGCCATGCAGTTTTATTTTTATCAATGGAAGTTTTGCCATCCTTATCCTGAAGACTTCAGAAATTCGATCACTCAATTTACTGGTCAAGATCTGAATTGGTTCTTTGATCAGTGGATGGAAACAACTAAGACCATTGATTATAAAATTGGAAAGATAAAATATAAAGGCAAAGGAAATTATACCGTTTCTTTTAAGCGCAAAGGAAGTATGGAAATGCCATTAGATTTTGCCATCATTGACGGAAATGATTCTGCAAGACATTACTACATTCCAAATACATGGTTTGAAAAACCAACGGGCGCCACTACTCTGCCGCGTTGGATAGGTTGGGGACCAAAACTTAAAACAACATATACGGCCACTATCAATGTAAATTCAGGAATTAAAAATGTGATCATTGATCCAAGTAAACGTTTGGCCGATATTGACATGACTAATAACATGAAAAAAGGTCGCGTAAACGTACGCTTTGATTCAAAAGTGTATAATCCTCCAAATTGGAAACAGTATGATATGCGTTTGCGTCCGAGTTTATGGCATAATGGCTACGATGGTTTAAAAGTTGGATTAGCATTGAGCGGAGATTATTTAATGACCAAGCATGTATTTGATCTTACGGGATGGTTTAGTTCAGGATTTTTACAATCCTACATTAAGAGCAGCGATAAAATAAATAATTACAATACCATCTCCTTTATATTTAATTATAAAACAAACTTGAATCGTTATCTTAAAAAATCCAATTTCTATATGCAGCTTAAATCATTGGATGGTTTAGATGGCGCTACTATTGGTTTAGAAAAAAGAAGCAATAACGAGAAAACTAGATTTTATACGCATTACAAAGCCATGTTGCGAGATATTGAAGCAGATATGGTGTATTTGATCAATCCAACAGAATGGGGTTATCAAAAATTCAATAGCGCTATGCATTTTGGTTTAGATCATAATTACCGTTACAAACGTGGTATGGGTGTTATCAATTTTAATACACGTGCTGCTGCATTTACTAATGATTATGATTACTCGGCCATTACTTTATCGTTCGTAAATAAAAATGATCTTGGAAAAATAAATATTAATACGCGTTTGTTTGGTCAGTTTGGTTTTGGAAAATTAATGCCAAGCGAGAGTATGTTGTATACTGCAGGAGCCAATAACGAAGAGTTAATGGATAATAAATACACTCGCTCTTACGGTTTTGCAGTGCGCGAATGGGGTGGTTATAGTGATGTAACCAATCATTTTACGGCCGGTGGTGGATTGAACCTGCGTGGTTACTCGGGTTATTTATTAGCCGAGAAAAATGCTGATGGAAGTTTCTCGTATCAATACAAAGGAAGTACGGGAGCTGCTTTTAATATGGAATTGGAATTTGGTGAATTATTTAGTTGGTTCAATCCAAAATTCTTAAAGAATAGCGTTAAAATTCAACCTTACTTATTTGGTGATGTTGGCGTGATCAATACCAACAAACCCGGAGAAACAGTTGTGATGGGAACTCCAATGGCAGATGCAGGTATTGGAGCTACATTTAATATTATGCGTTGGGGTCAATTAAGCGGTTTAAAACCATTAACTATTCGTTTTGATATGCCGTTTTTTATTACACGTTTACCGTATGCTGAAAAAGATTATGTTCAGTTCAGATGGATGGTAGGAATCAATAGGGCGTTTTAATTTTTACCGCTTTAGCCACTAAGACGCAAAGGCGCTAACTTGAATTGATGAAATAAACTTAGAGTATTAGTGCCTTTATGGCAAAATGACTGAAACAAAAAAAGCGCCCTTAGGCGCTTCTTTTATTTCAATATCTTTCCAATATCCGGTTTAAAATAGAGATTGCTTTTTAAGATCTTTCCGTCCTCTCTAAAAATGGGTTCCCCTTTTTCATCCAGCTTACTCATATTGCTGCGATGGATCTCGTCGTAAACTTCTTCAATTTTATGTTGCAAGCCGTGTTTTAAAATGGTGCCAAATAAAATATACAATTGATCTCCTAACGCATCTGCGATCTCGATCATATCGCCATTTTTGCAGGCTTCCAAATACTCGTCGTTCTCTTCTTTAATTAAATTATAACGCAAGGTATAATCCCTTTCTTCTATCAAGGTCATTTCGCTTGCATTACCAATTTTAAAAACTTCGTGAAATTCTGCTACAGAACTAATTTTTGAATGCAATGCGCTCATTGGTGTATTCTCTGCCATAATGAATTATTGTTTAGCAACAGCTTTTTTACTTTTGTACGCTTCGTTTATTTGCGCTATCACTTCTTCAGTGATATCAAACGATGGATTTCCGTAAACGATCAAAGGAACATTTTCGCTAAATGTTAATACATAATCAAATTTTCCTGAATATTTCTCTGTTATAATACTTTTTATCTCTGCCTTAAACGATTCGTTCTTCTCGTTCAATTCAATGCCTAAATTATCCATTTGCAAACGTTTGCTTTGCGCATCTTTTTCGATATTTTGTATCTCTTTGGCTTTTGATGCTAATTCGCTTTCGGGAATAATACCGGCACTTGCCGAACTTTGGTAATCCTTTACTTTCTCTTCATAACGCATTCCCAAATTCTCTAAACTCGCTTCTATAGAGTTTTTGGTCTTTTCTAGTTTCTTAACCATATCCATCACGAATAAACTTTTTTCGTTGATCTGATCAATATTAATAAAAGCAATTTTACCGGTTACAGGAACATTCTTATTCTCAATAATTACAGGCTTCTTAACTTCTTCTTTATTTTCTTGAGAGTCACTGTCAGCCGTTTTATTTCCACCAACTTGGTAAAACAAATATCCAACAGCTATAACCAACAGTGCATTAACGGTGATGAGGATCTTATTCATATGTAGATAATATTGTTTTTTTTAATTGTAATATGGTATAAGCCATGTATCGTCATTTGTGCTTGTGTGGCTTGACACATGGTTATTTCATAATACAATTTTAAGCAAATATAGAGTGAGTACAAATAAAAGAAAAAGAGATTTAGTTAACAAAGAATAAATTTGGAATTATTTAACCGCAAATGGGCCTATTTGGTCTAATTTGAAAACAGTAATTTTTCTTAATGTGGGCGCCCGGGCGCGCCTGCCTGCCGGTAGGCAGGCTTTACGCTTCAATCGCTGGCGCGGCCCTCCGATTGAGATTACGGTAAAAAAGTCGGCAACCAATGCAGTTTAAAAATTTCTTGTAGAATAAAAGGTGGGCCTTATTAAACTTTTAAAGAAACATCGTTTTACACATTTCTTATGAACTATTATTTAAATATTTAGAACAAAAAAAGAGCGGTCTTTAACGACCCCTCTTTAATTTCAAGGATTTAAAGCTTTATTGCTTAATAACTCTCATGGTTTCAATTACCTGGCTTCCTTCTTTGATCTTGGCCAAATAAACACCATTTGCAAGCCTACTCATATCTATTGCAGTGTTACTATTACTTATTTGCTGCAAATGCATTAGATCGCCCATTACATTATAAAGTTCAATACTCATATGCTCAGATACTGTGCCTACACTAATATTAAATGCTCCTGTGTTTGGATTAGGATAAATAACCACCTTTATTGAGTTAGCTCCTATTTCTTTTACACCAACGCATGGGTCAACAAATTGTGTAATCGTATAGGTTCCATAACACGTATTTGGATTAAATCCAGTAACTGTGTATACGGTAGTAGCGGTAGGAGAAACTATAGCAATACTTGTTGTTGAAGTATTACCCGTCCACGAATACGATGATAATGCACCAACCGCTGTTATAGTTGCTGTACCATTGATACAAATTGTTCCGTTGCTTGTTGAAGCAGTAACAGTAGGACTCGATGCAGGGCCTAGTGTAAAGTACTCTACATCGATACAACCATTTACATCAGTACCAAGTACCGAGTATGTAATAACACTTGTAGGTGTTGCAGCAGCTGTATTTGTAGTTGAGCCTGTGTTCCAAGAATATGTTGCAGCACCGCTAGCCGTCATAGTTGTAGGACCATTATCAACACAATACACTATACGTGATGGAGCAATTGTAACTGTTGGATTAGGATTAACATTCAAAAATACGGTAGTAAACGCAGTACACGAACCAACTGTTCCGTATAAACCATACGAATTTGGAATGGTTGGTGAAACTATAATTGGATTTAAGGTAGATCCCGGTGAGGTTGTCCACGAATAAGATGAAGCACCACTAGCCGTTAAAGTTCCTGATTTTCCAATACAAATCGCTGATGGTGAAACCACAGATAATACAACAGTGTTTGTTACAATGATAGATGGTGTTGCCACATTACTAATACAACCCGCAGTTGACGAACCTACAACCGTATATTGTGTTGTTGCTGTAGGCGAGTTGATAGGACCTGCCGGCAAATACGTATACGTTGCCGCGCCTGTTGGTTGGAATGTAAAAGATCCCGGTGTAGGACAAATACCACCATTTGGAACTGTAATTGTTGGTGTGATATTAACTGTAACATTTGCTCCTTTTTTAGCAAAACATGTGGCCGCTGTACTAGTGTATACTTCATATAATGTTGTAACACTTGGCGTAACTACAATTTGACTGGCTGTTGAAGCAGTTGGTGTCCAGGAATAATTATTTAAGCTGCTATTTGCTGTAAGTGTTACTGAATTACCACTACAAATAGTTGCTGAGTTAACAGAAAGGGTAATTCCATTTTCGAAAATTGGTTCAAACGAAAATATACCAAAGTTTTGAGCGAAGGATGCAACAAATCCACCCAATTGCCCTGATTGAAAGAAGAAATTATTTGGAATATACGTTGACGGCATTACCGCGTAAGGAAAATGTGGACCAGTTGGTTGCGATAAACCTACGTGGTAAAACGTAGCGTTTGATAATGAGATCGAATTTGGAAAATAAAATGTTATAAATTTATTAAGATGTGCTGCTGTTAAAATAAGTGTATTACTTGCAGCCAACAAACCTCCAAAGTTATTTAATAAAATAGCAAATACAGGTTTGCCAACATTTGATGGGTCACTTCCTATTCCACAATCTACTGCATAAACACTGGATGTGAGCGCACTTGTTTTAAACCTCATTACAATAGAAGAACCTCCTGCATTATAACCAACGCCTAATGAATACACATTCACAGCATTGGAAGGCTGGCCTAAACTTAATACCTCACAGGTAACCGATTGGTTAACCACTGCAGTGTTATTACAATTATTATCATCGGGCAATGCACTAATAGTAATTGCACTTGTACCTTGCATTGTAGGTGTAAAACCAGGGAACATGGCAATTACTGTTCCATTTGCAGGAATAGAAGCCACAGTTGTTGAAGTTGCAAAAGCATTAACTCCGCTCATAGCAAGATTAAGTGTTACGTTAGTTGCAGCAACGCTTCCTTGATTTTTAGCAACAACACTAAAGGTGTATGGTGAAGTTGGTATCATTGGAATTTTTCCATGTGATATAATAGTTTCGATAGAGATCTCGTTAGTGAAAGTATTAATATATCCTAAGTTGAAGTTTGGACGTGTATTTGTATTAACCATAGTTGCAGGAGGCGTTGAATTGCTACTTTGTGAAGCACCACCAAAAGTAATATTAATTGCTGCCTGAGAGTTAGCTATAGTTGGGCCGGTTTCAAAAGGACCTGTTGAAGCCCAATCGTAAGCAACATATAATCCACCACCGGTATAAGTAAAGCCTGTTGGCAATGGTAAGTTTATTGTCGTTGTTCCTGCAGTTAACGGAATTGTCATAGTGCTATTATATACTGATGTCATTGGCGAAACTGCCGACGACCATAAAGTCCCTTTAGAATACGTAACATCATTTGTATTTTGAAGGTAAATCTGAATGGAACCCGTTACAGCTGCGCTTCCACATCCGTTAACCAAACAAAAACCAACTGAATTCAATGCTGTTACAGTAGAGATTCCACAAAGTTCAGATGCCGGAATTACAAAACAACCTCTCACATATCCGTGAGCAGAAGTTCCGTTTGGAACCCTAACAGTAGTTGTGGCAGTTCCAGCAGGTGCTTTAAAATAAGATTGCTGAGAAAACCCTTTAAAGGTAGATAGCAATACGATAATGGTAAGAATTGAGTAGATTTTCTTCATGTTGATTTTTTTTGCTCCGCTAAAGTACAAAAAAAATCTCTCCTTTTTCGACAAAAACGCCTTGGATTTAGTTAAAAACCAGGTAATAACGAACAAATTTAAGAATATATAAAAACCTAAAGGGATTTAGAGATTTTAGTGGTGATTGCATTTATTTCGAAACGAAAAACTTTGTTGAGTACATTCCTCCCACATTTTTTACTTGAAGAATATACGTTCCTATGCTCAAGCCCGAGATGCTTACTTCTGAGTTCTGCCCCGGTAAATTACCCGATAAAACTATCCGCCCTGTAATATCTAATATAGTGAAAGAACTGTTTTCCATTTTTGAATTGAAGAGTATATTAATTTTTTCGGATGAAGGATTTGGATAGATGATGAGCTCATCCGTTTTACTTGCAAAATCCAACATGCCCATTCCTACACTCATAGTTCCTGTTTTCATTCCATTTCCAAAACTCGTAACCCACACTTCTTGCGAATTAAATGGATTAAAAAATACGCGTTCCGGTTGTTGGAAAGGATAGCTCTGCACTATAGAAAACGTTGGTGTTACCGCATTTATATTATTCGACATCCATAAACCGCAAGCTTCGCCGGTAATATAAACCTGGTTGGCATTATTTGGATTGAACGTTAATGAAGTGGCTCTGTCAATATCAGTGATATTTGTGAGCTTTGTCCAGCTTGTGCCGCGATTTGTTGTTTTATAAACTCCGCCCAAACCATTTGGCGGACCGCCCCAACCACTAAACACGCATGCATACCACGTATTTTGCAGTGCATCATTAGGGTCAATAACAAGGTCTTTTGTCCAGTAATACATTCCGGTGTGCGAAACATCTGTCCACAAATTTAATGCAGGATCATAAATAAACACACCTGAACTTGCGGTAAAAGCACCACCTGAAGTCCTTCTGCCCGAATACGTGGCAACCATTTTTCCATCATTCAACACATTGATACTTGCCGGATGTTTTTCTGTTCGAGGAGGATTTGGTAAAAGTGTCCACGTAGATGTTCCTAAATTATTAAGGTCATTGCACACATAAATTCCACCCATTCCTGCACCTCCATTATAATGTATCACACTAGCGTAAGCTCTATTCACATTATTTGGATCAAGCGCAATCCAAAATACAGGATGACCAAATGTGTGCACATTTTGCCAAGCGGCTCCACCGTTTGTTGAGTATAAAACCTTTCCTTCCGTATCTGCACCATCAAGTGTGGCATCTTGCAAACGTGTGCTTTGATACATATCATGAATATTGGATGTTCCGGCAAATAAATTTCCATTGCTATGTTGCACTACTCTATACATTGAATTTGCGGCGTGGCCCGTATAGTTAAACGACCATGAGTTTCCTGCGTCGGTACTACGAATCCCTTTTATGTCGGAAAAGCACGACCACATACTTGTAGCATTATTCCAATGCACTTGCCAACATGTAGTATTCTCTATTCCTGAACTGATATAATTTTTACCCGTAGGTGTATTTACATTGATGGTATTTTGAGAAGCGGGATCAACATAACCTTGTTGCCATGTAGTTCCACCATTACTAGTTTTATGTACAAAACCAAAATCTCCAAACATAACTTTATTGGGATCGTTTGCCGCAACGGCCAAGCCAAAAGCGCATTCGCCATAACCCCAACCTCTATCGCCACCTTGCCCACTCCATCCGGTAACAATATTTTGATTGGTAGCAGTTGTAAAAACATGGCTCCATCCTGCTCCGGCATTGCTTGTTTTTAAAACATCGGGATATCCGGTTGAATTACTTCCTGCCAAATACACTGTTGTAATATCGTTGTTTGCCATGCCAACAAACATTGGAAAATCGTTTGTATAATTAATGCCGGTATTTTTTGGCAACCAATTTCCCGAACCATAATCACAAGAGTAAACACTTTTTGGAAAATTAAAATAATCTGAACCTACCACACCAACATATATATCGGCGGTGTTTGCTGTTAAACAAAAAAAGCGTGTTGTTCCTCCTACTTTAGCTCCTGCAAACGACCAAATGCGTTCGCCGGCAGGAATTCCTGTAACGGTAGACGTACTCCACGACGTTCCTGCATTGGTAGAAACAAGCAAACCATCATTAGTTCCAATGTAAATATTATTGCTATCCCAAAACACTCCTCCTACAACATTTCCCGAACCTGAATTTGTTGCGGTATGTATGCTTGTAAATGTATTTCCTCCGTTGCTTGAAAAATATATCGCGCCATAATACGAAATGATAACACGACTAGGATTATTGTAATCGGCATCAATGCTAAATGTTTCTTCAGTATTATCCGGATTACCGGTTAAAGCATTCCAGGTAACGCCGTTATCAGTGCTTTTCATTGGCAAAACCATGTTGTTAGCATAACTAACGCCGTACAACAACCCAACGCTTGATGTAAAGCATACTTTAGAATTATGACCTCCAATTACTTGTTTAAAATGCACCTGATCATAAGAATTTCCAAAATTTGTGGTATGAAACAACTCACCCATATCACAAGAAATATAATATTCGTTATTGTTAGCAGGGTTAATGGCGCAAGCAAATAGTGCGCCGCCTCCGCCAATTCCTTTAGCTTGAAAAGAATTTATTTGCGCGTTCGACAAAAAATAAAATAAACTTGTGATGATCAGTAATAATTTCTTCATGGCATGAATTTCTTACTCCAAATTAAAAACAATTTGTTTCAATTCCAAATGAAGATGATAACAAGGTAAGTATGCCAAAAAAATAGGCCTTAACGCGAATTAAACAATTTATAGCTGTGTTTAGCGTATGTTGTTTTGATATTGAGGATATAAACACCTACAGGAAACGAAGACAGGTCAATATCCACAACCTTGGTTTCAGTAGCGCTTTGATAAATTACTTGTCCTAAAGTATTGGCAACTTCAATTGTGTTGGCATTATGCAAACCCGAAACATGAACTATTGCATTATCTGTTGGATTTGGGTACACCGAATAATTTTCTTTTACATCCAATAACTCCTCATTTAAACCAACGTATGCAAACCAAATGCTATCGGCATACTCCGGATGATCGATGAAGGGATTGCGGTTGTTTTGAAACAAATAATAAATAGAATCGTTGCGTGCAATTTCCTTTGCACTTACCGGATCGGTGTGATGCCACGACAATAAAACTGATAATTGCCAAGGTAAAATAACGCTTTTATTAGTTGCCGGCGAATTGGCCCAGCTCAAATCCTCAGAAAAATAGCGAGTTGACATATAAAAATAACTTCTTGCCATATCGCCTTTAATATCATTAAGCGGTTCAAATACTATTCCCGAATAGCCGGCATCTCCACAGTTGCCTAACTTACTTCCATTCAAACTTAAATAACTTGGTGTAGCAACTGTTCCAAAGGGATAATTATTGCGTTTATTATTTACAAAGCCATCACATGGGTAAATGTGAAAAAGATCAGAATCTGGCCCGGCAAAACCATTGAACCAACTTTGAGGCCATGTGTGTTCACGATTAAAACAATCACTTTCCATGGCATAACTTCCGCATTGCATAGTAACAAATGTGTATTCGTAATTTTGAGGCCCGCTAGGAACATATCCGTAAATGTCCCAAACTTTTCCATTTGGTTTAACATCTGTTTTTCCAAAAGCTGCCCATAAGCCACTATAAGGCACAACAGTATGGTTATCGATCTTTGCATGTAAAGCAATAAGTAGGTTTTGCCCTATTAGTCCCGATAAATTATTATAATAACCAGGGGGTATTTGACCAAAACATAGAATTGGCAAAAGCCATATAAAAACGTAGAAATTCTTCATTACCCAAATATACAAAAAGCTATATTTGTAAACGACCTTTGCCAAAAATTAACCATAAAGAACTTATCAATCTGCTTCAGCAAGCTTATTCGGCTGAAAGAGCAGCTGCCTTTGCCTACATTGGGCATGCGCGCTCAGTAAAAAATAGCGATGAAAAAAAGGCGATAAAGCAGATCGAAGATGATGAATGGCATCATCGCACCACGGTATTAAAAATAATGCAGCAGTATAACATTCCAATTTCAAAATACTACGAGATCAGATTTTATGTGATCGGAAAAATAATATGGTATAGTTGTTATGTTATTGGCTGGTTTATGCCCTACTATTTTGCCGGCCGTTTAGAAAGTGGCAATGTGTGTGAGTACTTTAGAATGAAACAATTTTTTAATTCGTTAAATATTAGCGAACATGATGTGATCCTTTATGAAATGGGAATTAAAGAAAAAGAACATGAAGTGTATTTTTTAGAACGCGTAAAAAATAAAAAAATACTTCCCGTTTTCGAAAAATTATTTAATTGGGGAAACAAGAGGAGTTTTAATAATATAGATCTTGATAAAAAGTATCCCGTAGAAAGATCGGATGTATACTGCAAAAAAGATTGATCACTTTATAGAAAGAAGCCATTTCACCGCTTCGTTACGATCGCTAAAAACTTTTACCGGATGATTATAGAAGGTTACAGTAGCTTTTAAGTAAAACGTTGCTATAATACGCTGATGCAATTCCTTTACCACAATTGCTTCCGCCTTTTTTTCTGATACTTGGGCAATAAATTCTTTAGCCTCTTTGGTTAATTCGTGTATCGATTCGCGAGCATCTACCAATACAAGCATTTGATCTCCTTCTATCAATTGTTTAGCAGCATTATACTGTGCTTTTGCTTCTTCTAGATCGATCTTAAGGTCGTTATCAATAAATTTAACCTCTAAAAGCCCTTCAGGAGTAACAGAAATAAGTGTAGTATTTGTGCTTATTTGCATACACCTAAGATAGGATAAATTCTATTCAATTACAAAATTAGACGAACTGTAAATGGATTTAAGCCCTAGTTTACGTTAAATGGTCGGTTTATTTAACATCTAAGAGCATCGCTTCTAATTCAGTTTTTCCGATCTTCTTTTCAATAAAGGCAGTTTTACGTCTTTTATTTACAATAAAATAAGTTGCCGGAATGGATCCCGTCCAACGTTTATCGATCTTATCAATAAAATCATTTCCATTTATTTCATCTAACAATACACATTCTGTTTTATAATTATTCTTTTTCAAAAAAGGATTCACTTTATTTTCCAACTCATCTTTAAAATCCAAACTTACCATGATCACTTTTACATTTTCGTTTTTATGACGTATGGCAAACGAATCAATTTCGGGTAATTCTTTTACGCAAGGCACACACCATGTAGCCCAAAAATTGAGCACATATACAGTATCATTGCTTTGATCAACTCGTTTTAATAGGTCGACTATTTTATAAACAGCACTTACCTGTTGCGAATGCGCAAAACAAATGGCAAACAATAAACTAAGGAGTATTTTTATCCTTGTACTCATATTCTTTTATTAATGTTTTAATATCGGTTATCAAACGCGCCACTTCAATACTATCTGTTCCGTCGTAAAACCCTCTAATGCGTTTTTCTTTATCAATTAAAGCAAAATTTTGGGTGTGAATAAAATCATCTACACCTCCATCGCCTTCTTCTACCGTAAGCATAAAACTTTTTCGCGTGAGTTCGTAAAGATCTTTTTTACTTCCTGTGGCAAACCACCACTTATCATCGTTAACATCATAATATTTTGCGTGCGAAGCTAATTGTTGAATAGAATCTGTTTCCGGATCAACCGTTAATGAAAGTATCATAAAATCATTCCGAGCTTTAAACGCTTTATAAACTTTTTTTAGCTCCATATTCATAATGGGACAAATGCTTTTACAGGTGGTAAAAAAACTATTGTTTACATATATCTTTCCTTTTAGGTCTTCTTGCGTAAACGTTTTTCCATACTGGTTCATAAACGAAAAATCGGCAATGGTATGGTATGTTGTGTCGTTTGTGTTTGCTGCATGTTTTGGACCAAAGTAAGGGAGTATTCTTAAGGGTTTATCGTCGGTTTTATTATAAAAATACCAGCCCGCAAAAACTCCCAACACTAAAACAAATAAAATAATGATCGGATTCTTATAATTCATAATATAAAGGTAATCACTAATTTCATACTAAATGTAGATATAATTTAGTCTAAGTATGCGAAGTGGTTTTTTATCAAGGCGATGAACAAAAATTATTCCCTAGCAATAACTAAGGAACGATTTTTTTGAAGAAGTGTTGATGAAAAAGGACGAGCAGATGGGCGAAATTATATGTACTTTTGGCATTAGATATGGCAATTTTTAACGGAAAGAAGGCTAATGAGACCGAATTAGGTTTTGGAAGCAAGAACTATAAAGATTCGGTTCGATTTTTGAATTCCGACGGCACGGTTAATGTAAGGCGAACCGGAATGGGCATGGCAAATCTTGATCCTTATCATTGGCTAACCACCATTTCTTTCAAAAAATTTATCTTTATTATCATTGGATTTTATACTACCGTAAATCTTTTTTTTGCTAGCGTTTACTTCACGCTTTGTTACAATAGTTTTGGTGGGCTCGAATCCAGTAGAGGTTTAGGGCGATTCCTTGATCTTGTTTATTTTAGTTCTCAAACTATAACTACCGTGGGTTACGGTCACGTTTATCCAAAGGAACATTTGGCAAGCTTGATCGCTTCCCTTCAATCTTTATTTGGATTGATGTTGTTTGCCATAGTTACCGGGGTTCTATTCGGTCGTTTTTCTCGTCCAAAAAATTCGTTACTATACAGTAAAAATATTTTATTGGCTCCGTATAAAGATATGACCGCATTAATGTTCAGAGTAGCAAATACGAAGCAATACGAACTTATTGAGAACGAAGCAAACGTGGTTATGACCATGAATAATCCGGCAACCAATAAACGTGAATTCTTTAATTTAACCCTTGAGTTGGAAAAGATCAATTTTTTGGCTTTAACTTGGACCGTTGTGCACCCAATTGATGAAAAAAGCCCGCTAAATGGCTTAAATATTACCGATCTTCAAGAACGCGATGCAGAGATTATCATTTTGATAAAGGGCATAACCGATACCTTTTCCCAAACTGTGTTTTCGCGCCACTCGTATAAAGCGTCGCAATTTTTGGATAAACGGAAATTTGTGCCTGTTAAACAAGATGTTAACGAAAAAGGAAGAGTTATCATTTCTCTTGAGGATATACACGTTTTTGAAAGTGCTTAATGTTAAAATTTCTTAATGAATTTTTTGGCATTCCATTTGTATTGCTAAATTTGTTAACCCAGTAAATTAAGCTATGCGACATTTCGTTTTATCATGTATCGTGCTTTGTTCGTTTTCGATCAGTGCGCAAAAACCATTCACTTTTACCATTAATGGAGAAGTAACAAAATACTCTAAAACCTATATTTATCTCCATCACAAATGGGATAACAAAGATTTTACCGATTCGATAAAAGTAAAAGGTGGAAAATTTAGTTATACCGGAAAAAGTGATGAACCGAATATGTATTGGTTCAATTCTGAGAATAATATTCAATACCAACCAAACTATATTTTCTTTGTTGATCCGGGAAAGATCAGTGTTAAAATAAAAGGAGATTCTTTGTTTGCATCAACAGCGATTGGAGGACAAACACAAAAAGATCAAATGGAATATCAGGGATTGATGGCTACCTTCATACAAAAGCAAATGAGTTTGCAAGAAGAATTCAATAAAGCTCAAGCTGATGGAAGAATGGACGTTGCCACAGCGGTTAATGGTAAATACCAAGAATTAAATCAAGAGTACATTACATCCTTGAAAGGATTTGTGAAAGCTCACCCAAAATCTGCTATTAGCGGTTGGATCATTTACCGTGATCTTAATAATCCGAATATTCCAGTTGAGAATTCGGTAGAAGCCGCTTCTTATCTTGATAAATCATTTTTGGCAACAAAATTTGGAAAGCTCGCCACCGAACGCGTTGAATTATTAAAAGGTTCTACCATTGGAAATTTAGCAACCGACTTCACGCAAAATGATGTAAACGATAAGCCTGTAAAATTATCTAGTCTTCGCGGGCAATTTGTGCTTGTTGATTTTTGGGCAAGCTGGTGCGGCCCTTGCCGTGCCGAAAACCCAAATGTTGTTTCGGCTTTCAATAAATATAAAAGTAAAGGATTTACCGTATTAGGTGTTTCTTATGACCAAGATAAAACACGCTGGATAGGTGCTATTGAAAAAGATGGCCTTACCTGGTCCCAAGTTAGCGACCTTAAAGGCTGGGGCAACGAAACTGCCAAACTGTTTGGCATCACAGGCATTCCGTCCAATTTATTACTAGATAAAGAAGGAAAAATAATTGCTAAAAACCTGAGAGGGCAAGCTCTCGATCAAAAACTAGAAGAACTTTTAAAATAAATACCACCAACAACTTAAATTGAATAAATTTGCACCTCTTATGATGAAAAAAAATCTGTTAAGCCTGAGCTTTTTATGTATTCTAAGCCTTGCTGTTAAAGCACAAGATCCGGTTATAATGACCATTAATGACAAGCCTGTTTCTAAATCAGAGTTTGAAGCTGTTTTTAATAAAAACAACAATAAAGAAAAAATCGATGCTAAATCTGTAAAAGAATACGCTGATCTATACACTCTTTTTAAAATGAAAGTGTTAGAAGCCGAAAGTATGGGGCTCGATACCTTGATCTCATTTCGTAGTGAATTGAATGGCTACAGAAAACAATTAGCTGCTCCTTACTTAACCGATAAAAATACCAACGAAAATATATTGACCGAAGCCTACGAACGCTTAAAAGTAGAAGTAAAAGTTAGTCATATATTAGTTCGTTGCGATGATTCGTTTTTGCCAAAAGATACGTTAGAAGCATGGACGCGTGTAAACCTCATCAGAAACGCCATTATTGGTAAACTTCCTACAAACGCACAAATTGCTGAGTACGACAAATTACTTAAAAATACTACCGAAATGCTTTCATTATTTAGAAGAAAGGATAGTACTATTTATAAAATAAAAATAAACGCTATAAAAAACCTTGGAACCAACGTTACAAAGAATCCGGATAGGTTTGTTGCACTGGCACCTCTAACAAGTGATGATGCTTCGGTAGTTGATAATAGAGGAGACCTTGGATATTTTACCTCCATGGATATGGTTTATCCGTTTGAGA
The DNA here is from genome assembly GCA_034439635.1 of Bacteroidota bacterium. Taxonomy (GTDB): domain Bacteria; phylum Bacteroidota; class Bacteroidia; order B-17B0; family Aurantibacillaceae; genus Aurantibacillus. The sequence goes on from JAWXAS010000141.1 coordinate 61,772, forward strand.
ACGCCGCATACAACACAAAAGTTGGTGAGGTAAGTACCATTGCAAAAAGCAGATTTGGTTATCATATTTTAAAAGTTTACGAAAAACGTAATAGCCGAGGCGAAATACTTGTTTCGCATATCATGGTAAAGATCCCTAAAGGTGGGACCGAACAAGATAAAGCAAATTCAAAAACAAAAGCAAAAGAATTATTTGATAAAGTAAAAGCCGGAGAGAAATTTGAAGAAATAGCTCGCCAGTTTAGCGACGATAAACAAACAAGTGATCAGGGTGGGCAATTACAAGCTTTTAAAAGCGGCCGTTTCCCGAAATCATTTGAGGACGCTGCGTTTGGTTTAAAAAACAATGGTGATATAAGCGAGCCGGTAGAAACACAATACGGTTGGCATATCATAAAACGCATGGATAAGAAGACACTTCCTCCGTTTGCCGACATGAAAAACGAGTTGAAAGCGAAAGTTACTCGCGATTCACGCTCACAAATGGGAAAAGTTGCTTTAATAGCTCGCGTTAAAAAGAATAATGGCTTTAAAGAAAATTTAAAAACACGCGATGAATTTAAAACTGTAATTGATTCAACTTATCTTCAATCAACTTGGACAGTTAAGCGTGCATTACCATTAGGCAATAAAGAAATGTTCAGTATTGGTGGAAGATCATACACTCAAAATGAGTTTGCAAAATATCTTGAAACTCAAATGACCATTAGAACGCAAGATGATGCTTGGGAAGTTGCAAAACCAATGTATACAAAATGGGTTGAAGAATGCGTGGTTGCATTTGAAGATTCGCTATTAGAGAAAAATTATGTTGAGTTCAGAAATCTTGTTCGCGAATATCGTGAAGGGATATTATTATTTGATCTTACCGATCAAAAAGTTTGGAGCAAGGCAGTTAAAGATACAACAGGCCTAAAAAAATATTATGAAGGTCATAAAACGTTATATCAATGGGATGAACGCGCTGATGTTACAAATTACAAATGCGTGAATGAAGTTATTGCTAAGGATGTGAGAAAAATGCTTGCTGCCAAAAAATCGGATAAAGAGATCTTAGAAACTACAAATAAAACATCACAGCTAAACCTCAGCATCGAAAATATTTTTTATCTAAAAAATGAGAGGCCCATTATTAATGACAATTGGAAAGTCGGTATTGTTGCAAAAGACTTTGAAGATCCTAACGAGAAAAAAATTGTTGTGATCGTAGTAAATAAGATCTTACCTGTTTCGCCAAAAACATTACCCGAGTGCCGCGGAATGGTTACAGCCGATTACCAAAATTATTTAGAAACTGAATGGTTGACTTACCTCAAAAGTAAATATAAGGTGGTAATCAACGAAGATGTTTTAAAAACCGTAAAGTAATTAATAGGCCTCGCAAGAGGCCTTTTTTATTGGTAACTATACCATCTATTGAAAAAGCCTTACCACTTATTGTATTAACGCTCTATTACCTCATTTTTTGTTATCTTTAAATCATTAATGGCTAGATATTTAGGAATAGTTTTTTTCTTGCTTTTGGTTAAGGCATTACACTGTCAATGTCCTAACTCACAGTTTATGAATTATAACTGCTCCTTAGGAACCCTTAGTTATAGTTTGGTTGTGAGCGGCCCTGCTCCATTTAGTTTTACTACCATACCAGTTTATCCATACGTAGCAACGGGAAACACTTTGGTAATGTCGTTTTCTACTACTGCAAACATTCTCATTAATTATATCAATGGCAGTAATTGTTTTAATAATGCAAATCCTGTTGTTAACGTAGCAACCTTTAATTCATTTTTTGCCATTAATACATTAAGTCCGTTTACAAAAAGCATAACTTGTTTTGGCGGAAACGATGGCGCGTTATCACTAACCGTAACGGGCACCTCAGCTATACCGCCAATTTCGTATACTGTAAATGGTTCAGCAATACCGGGAAACACCTTAACCAATTTGGTTGCAGGAAACTATACTGTTATAGCAGTTGGGGCCGACGGGTGCAAAAGAACCGATGTGATCGTTCTAAATCAACCAAATGATCTCAACACATCTTGCACCAATTCCATTAGTTGTTTTGGAGGAACTGTAAATGCTGTTCTTACAACCACAGGAGGAATTGGAAGTAAAAGTTATACCGTTAACGGAGCTCCAATTGCAACTAATACACTTAGTAACGCCACAGCCGGAACGTATACGGTTATTACAAAAGACGCTAACAATTGCAGCAAAACAAATATCATTATACTTAACCAACCCATTGCCCCTGTTTTTAATTTCAATATTACCCAGCCAAGTTGCCCAACATCAAGCAATGGTGGGCTTAATGTAAATATTTTGAACATGCAAGCGCCTTATACATATACTTGGACAGCGCCAACAAACACTAATTCATTTTTAACCAATATTCCAAAAGGAATATATACGCTCACCGTAAAAGATGCTTCCAATTGCAAATTCACAAACACGGTAAGTGTTATTCCTATTTCAAACATACAAACCACTTTTATAACCAAGCCCGAAACTTGCAGCGCAGTAGACGCGGCTGTAACCGTTAATGTTACCGGTGGAGCATTGCCGCTCACCTACTCCATTAGTCCTTTTCCTTCGCAAGCAATAAACACATTCAGTAATCTTACCACAGGAATTTATTCGGTAGTTGTTACCGATGCAAACACATGTTCGCTAGTAAGTACATTTAGTATTGGTAATACAAGTTCGGTGTTATTATCCATAACATCTCAAACAGATATTTTGTGTTATAATAATTGTGATGGAAAACTGATCTTGAACGTTATAAATGCCGTTGCTCCTGCAACATATAGCTTAACCAATCTTCCAACGTATACAACTAGTAACATCACTAATATTTGCGCAGGAACTTATACCATACGAGTAATAGATAATATTGGATGTTATGCAGTAACTACTGCCACATTTACAAACCCGGCACCCTATAGTTTTTCGGTAACAGGAACTTCGCCTATTTGCGTTAGTAAAAGCGCTACTTTAATTGGCCAAGCTAATGGCGGAACTTCACCCTATACATTTAGCTGGATGCCGGGCGGAGCAACTGGCCCTAACGTTGTAGTTTCTCCAACCACAACCACAACGTTTAGTTTAAATGTGTTTGATGCAAATGGTTGCACGCTAAACCCCGAAACGTTTACGGTTAATGTAAAAGCACCAATTACTGTTTCTATAAGTGCGCAAAATGCAGGAATTTGCCCTGGTACAACCGCGCAAATAACACCTTCGGTAAGCGGTGGCGATGGAAATTATACCTATTTATGGTTGCCCGGAAATATTTCAACACCCAGTATTTTTTTATCTAACCTTACAAATCCGAGTTATACATACATTGTAAGTGATGCTTGTGGAAGTCCGTCATCAACAACAATTATTAATTTACAAATATTTCCAATTACTGTTCCAACCTTTAGTACCGATACTGCTATTGGTTGCCAGCCTTTATGTGTGCAGTTTAAAAACACAACTCCAACTTCTATAAATCACTATTGGAATTTTGGCGATATGCCCTTTGAGCAAAATGTACAAGATCCGTTTTACTGTTATACGCGCAGTGGTAAATTCAACGTTAAACTTTCGTTAACGGATATTAATGGCTGTAAAGTAAGTGCCACCTACAGCAATTATATTAATGTATTGCAGCAACCCAAACCAAATTTTATTACAAAACCCGAGATCCTTACCGATGATATGGGCGAAGGAACTTTACTGAATTCAACTGCAAATGGCACACGTTTTAAATGGTTTATAGATGATGTTTATCAGGGAAATTCAACAGACTTGAATATTCATTTTAATGATACGGTATGTTATATCATAAAACTCATTGCCGATAATTCAAATGGTTGCAAAGATTCTACAGCAAGGTTAATTTGCATAAAACCGGGCTTTACGTTTTACATGCCAAATACTATCACTCCAAATGGAGATGGATTAAATGATGTACTGCTACCTTTTGGTCGCTCGTGGGTTTCTGATAATTACAAATTCAGGGTATTTAACCGCTGGGGCCAATTGATATTCCAAACCAAGGATATTGCAGAGGGTTGGGACGGAAAACTGAAGGGAGCCTTAGGCTTGAACGATACCTACGTTTGGATGGTATCGGTTACAGATTACTATGGAAATGAGCATAATTACCAAGGTAAGGTTATATTGTTAAGATAACAGAAGTCATTTTAAAAATAATTTTCATTCCTTTTCGAGTATTTTGACCTCAGGCGAGGCGCTTTTTGAAGCGCATACCCAGAGGGTGTTTGTGCAAGAAAAGCAAAGAAACATGAGGGTTAAAGAAGAAGAAAAAGGTTAAATAGTATTTTTAAAATAACTTCTAACAAAATGGCCTTGTAACATTGGATCTCAATTCGTATTTTTGTTTAAAATTATTCTAAATAATAATGAGGCCTTCTTCCATTCTTATAGCCGATAAAAATTTCTTAACCCGCGTGGGTTTGGAATTGCTTGTTGGCGAGCTTAAGGGTTTTGAAGTTGTTCCTTCTGTTTGTGGTGATAAAAAAGATCTTACAAGCCAAATATCTCTTTCAAAACCTGATATCGTTTTGGTTGATTTTTCGTCGTTAGGTATTGGAATTGCTGATCTAAATAGAATTACTTCAACTCATAAAAAAATAAAGTTTATTGTATTCTCTTCGATCATGAATAAGAACGAAATGAACTCTGTTTTAAATTGCCGCATAAACGGTTATTTACTTAAAGACTGCGAAAAAGTCGAAATCTTAGAAGCCATAAACGCCAGCTTAAAAGGCGAAAAATTTGTTTGTGGCAAGATCGTTTCGTTACTTACAACCGAAAAAGAGATCAACTCTAACAACTCTTATATCAAGACTTTAAAGTGTGATGGATTAACTGTTACTGAAAGAGAAATTGAGATCATTGTTGAAATTGCTTTAGGCCTTTCTAATAAACAAATAGCCGACAAATTGCATTTAAGCACTCATACTGTAAACACACATCGCAAAAACATTATGCTTAAATTAGGCGTAAATAATACCGCCGGCATTGTTATGTTTGCTGTTAAAAATCAATTACTAGAGACTAATTTTTCTCTTTAATTTATTTATCTGGTTTTCAATAAGTTAACTTCTAAAATATTCATTTTCCTTATTAAATTACTCAAAATATCAGCCAGCCGAGGCAAAGTATTTGCCACTGATTAACACTAATCTTGGTTGATAAAAATTACACCAATCTGTGTGTAACTTAATTAAATACAGATTAGTGAAATCAAAACATTTAGATTGGTGATAATTAGTGAAATTCGTGGCTAAATGAGGTGCAGAGTAGCGAAGGTGCGAAGAATTCCTACAATTAAATTCTTATCTTTATCCCTTTAAAATTAAAGCATGACCTATTTAGATTTTGAGAAGCCGATCCAGGATTTGGAGACCGAATTAAACAAGCTGAAAGAGGTGGCTGCTAAAAGTAAAGTTGACCTTAGCGATAAGATCAGCGAGATGGAAGCCAACATCCAATTAAAGATCAAGGAAATTTATAGCAACCTAACGGCGTGGCAAAAAGTTCAAGTGAGCCGTCACCCCGAAAGACCTTACACCTTAGAATATATTGAAACCATTACCAATAAAACCTTTATTGAATTACATGGCGACAGAACTGTTGGCGATGATAAAGCAATGATTGGCGGTTTTGGTTCAATTGATGGTGAAGCAGTAATGTTTATTGGGCAGCAAAAAGGGATCAATACCAAAATGCGCCAGATTCGCCGTTTTGGAATGGCAAACCCCGAAGGATATCGCAAAGCATTACGCTTAATGAAGCTTGCTGAAAAATTCAACAAACCTATTGTTACATTTATTGATACTCCAGGTGCTTATCCGGGTTTGGAAGCAGAAGAGCGCGGACAAGGCGAGGCCATTGCTCGAAATTTATTAGAAATGGTTCAGTTAAAAGTTCCTGTAATTTGCATCATTATTGGCGAGGGTGCCAGCGGTGGCGCTTTAGGAATTGGTATTGGCGATAAAGTATTGATGTTAGAGAATACTTGGTACTCTGTTATTTCTCCCGAATCATGTTCTTCTATTTTATGGAGAAGTTGGAATTTTAAAGAGATAGCTGCCGAGGCATTAAAATTAACGGCGCAGGATATGAATAAGAATGGCTTAGTTGATGGAATAATTAACGAACCTTTAGGAGGGGCGCATCGCAACCACGAACAGATATTTGATACAGTAAAAACAGAAATTAAAAAACATTTAACGGCATTAAAAAAATTAAAGCCCGAAGAACGCATCAATCAACGTATTGCTAAGTTTTCGGCAATGGGTGTTGTGCACGAATTAGAAGATTAGTAAAACTGACTGGAAGCATTTTATAATACATTACATAAAAAATTAAAAAAATAACTACATGGCAGATACAGGTGATATTAACGTAGGCTCAGTGATCAGGTTCAACGGAGAGTTGGTTCAGGTAACTGATTGGCAACACAGAACTCCCGGAAATTTACGTGCGTTCTATCAAGCAAAAATGCGCAACCTTATAAATGGGAAACAAACCGAGAATCGTTTTAGAAGTGGTGAATTGGTAGATGTTGTGCGAGTTGAATACAAGCAAATGCAATATATTTATTCCGAAAATGGTTTTGCTGTTGTAATGGATCCAGAAACATTTGAGCAAATACACTTAAACATGAGCATGTTTGGCGATTCGGCCAAATTTTTAAAAGAAAATATGGAAGTAAAAGTGGTGTTTGAAGAAGGCGACACTCCAATTTTAGCTGAAGCGCCTACATTTGTTGAAGCACAAATAACCTATGCCGAACCAGGTGTAAAAGGAGATACTGCCACCAATACATTAAAACCTGCAACAATTGATACAGGTACTGAGGTAATGGTTCCGCTTTTTGTTAACGAAGGTGATTGGATAAAAGTAGATACCCGCACGGGCGGATACGTTGAGCGTATTAAAAAATAAGTTAGGTTATTTATAAAAAAAGTTCCGTTGCAAAAATTGTAACGGAACTTTTTGTTTTTAGAGCTGGGCTTTTTTAAAAATTATTTGGACGTGCCCCCTACGAAGTAAAATGCATCGAAATAAAATAGGAGCATTTTACTTGTAGGGGTCGGGCTTTCCACTTCAATCTTTTTGCGTGAAAAACGCAAAAAGGATTTCCGTTACAATCCCTCACGCTGGCGGTAGAAAAATGCAACTGGTTTAAAAAACTTTTCGAGTTTATGAGCATATAAGTACTGAAAGCCTTAAAAAGATTACATAGCCGTTTGATTATTTGTAGAATATTTATGATGAGTGCGCTTGTAAAAACGAATAAAATTAACGATATTAGATTTATATTAAAGCAAATAAATGAGGCCTTGTAGTAGATATTTTGAACCAGTTGCTAATTTTAACATCTTGTTGAACCTACGATGTATTGTAGGATTGCATTCAAAAAAAGCGGAGCTATGTGAAATATCTAATATTACCAAAGGTAAGCAAAGCCACCCAAAATTGGGTGGCTTTGCTTACCTTTAGTCGGCGTATATACTAGTTATA
>JAWXAS010000142.1:0-20188 GCA_034439635.1 Bacteroidota bacterium
AGCTGTTGAGTTTATTTTGAATGTAAGAGATTTTGGTGTAGTTCATGGTCCTCCAGGAACAGGAAAAACAACCACCTTGGTAGAAGCCATTCGTTTAACCCTACAAACCGAAAAGCAAGTGTTGGTTTGTGCACCTACAAATACGGCTGTAGATCTGCTGTGTGAAAAGTTAAATAAGTTAGGATTGAATGTGATGAGGTTAGGGCATCCGGCAAGAATTTCGGAAAGTTTGTTAAGTACTTCAGTGGATGGAAAAGTTACGGCTTCGCCATTTTACAAAGACATAAAAAATTTAAGAAAAAATGCCGAAGAATATTTTAGAATGGCAGGAAAGTATAAACGTGTGTTTGGTAAAGAAGAAGCACAGCAAAGAACCGCTTTTTATACAGAAGCAAAAAATTGTTTAAAAGAAGCGCGGTTGTTGGAAGATCATATTGTAGAAGATTTGTTTAAGGACGCGCAAGTTATTTGTTGCACACCGGTAACAAGCTCAAATAGAATGATGTCGAAAAAAACTTTTGATACTTTATTTTTTGACGAAGCATCGCAAGCATTAGAGCCTATGGTATGGGTACCACTTTTAAAATGCAAGCGATTGATCTTGTGCGGAGATCACTGCCAGTTGCCACCCGTGGTAAAAAGTAAAAAGGCCGCTTCAGAAGGATTAGGAGTAACGCTATTAGATAGATGCATTAAAAAAAAGGAGGACGTTGTATTATTGGATAAACAATACAGAATGCATGAAGCCATTATGACATTTAGTAATCTTACATTTTATGAGAATAAATTAATAGCAGATAGTTCAGTTGCTCAAGTTAAATTGATAAACGACGAGAATGATGTTTGTAACCGAACTATAGAATTTGTTGATACTGCTGGTTGTGGATTTAATGAAGTTCAAAATCCTGAATCGTTAAGTTTTTCAAATAAGCAGGAAGGTGATCTTTTATTAAAACATTTGAAATCGGTATTGGAAAGTTATTCTCAATATAAAGAGGCTGATAAAATTTCTGTGGGAATAATTTCGCCGTATAAAGAACAAGTGGAGTGGATGAAAGAGGAGCAAGGGGCCTATGAATTGAATTTGGAAAAAGTGTATCACTTTAGTATTAAAACAATCGACGGATTTCAAGGGGAAGAGCGTGATGTTATTTATATAAGTTTGGTAAGAAGCAATGACGATCTTGAAATTGGATTTTTAAGTGACCTGCGAAGAATGAATGTGGCGCTTACAAGGGCGAAAAAGAAATTAGTAGTAATAGGCGATAGTGCAACTATTGGAAGTAATCCCTTTTTTAAGAAATTTATTGAGTACTGCGAAGAAAAGGGGTTTTATAAGTCGGCTTGGGAATACCAGAAGTACTAGAAATATGATACAAGATGCTGTATGTTTAGGTCTAGCGTCTTATTGTCTTGATTCATGCATCATTCTCACTTCCCATATAAAACAAAAGCTCCCCAATAATAGGGCTGCGGAAATTTTTTCTTAACCTCTAATTGCGCGTTCTTAAAGGATGTATAAAGATCTCCGGTTTTTGTCCAGCCCGAATAAAAATTGATCATTAATTCTTTCGTGGCGTCATCGCTAACTGGCCACAGCGACATAATAATTGACTTTGCACCTGCTAATTTAAAAGCACGTTGTAAACCAAATACACCTTCGCCATTTTTTACTTTTCCTAACCCGGTTTGGCAGGCGCTTAAAACTACTAATTCTGTTTTGTCAAGATTCAAGCCCATCGCCTCAAAAGCAGTAAGTGTTCCGTCTTCAAATTCTTTTAGTGAATTTGCATCGGTTGTATTAATGGAGTAGGTTTTGTTTGCTCCAGAAAAAAATACACCGGATCGCATCATTGGGTTGCGAAAATAATCTTGTTCAGTTCTAGAATACTCGGCTAATACTTCTTCACTAAAATCTTCAAGAAAGAAGCCATGAGTTGCAAAGTGAACAACGTCGGGATCTTTTATTTTTTTTACGGCAGCTTCATTTGCTTTTTCTTCGGTTAATAAAGTTGTTTTTATACCGTTATTATCTAAAAGTGTTTTGATGGTTTCTACTTCTGTTTTAGTTCCGGGCAATTGCTCTAGTTTAAATCCGTAAGCACTCCTAACAGCAATAGAGTTTCCAAACTCTTGCTTGTTCGTTGGTAAACTGGTTAGGTCATAATCAAATGTAGGATTTCCCACCAAGGTTGCATTTACAGGTTTTCTGTTGGCATTTTGTTTCAAATACGCAAGATCTTTTAAGGTAGTGATATAGTGTATGTTTTTTTCTTCAATGGCAAATTCGTTGGTTTCCCCATTAAGAAGTGTATTTAAATTTACTTGGTTATAGATACCATCAGGCGAAATATACACTGTTGTTATACCTTTGATCTTATCGTTAACGTGTTTCCATAAACGTCGGTAAAGATCAGGTTCGTTTTTTTGATCGTTAATACTATTACGGTAAAGTGTAAGTACTTCATCTTCCCAAGATACTTTTCGATCGATAACCACAACAAAAGGATCGCCTTTTGAAGGTATGATAATGTAACTGTAATTACTGCCTTCGCTACCATCGGGGTAAATAAGATTTGTACGAATGATCTCAATGGCTGCTTCATTGGGCAAAAGCTGTTTTTGAATAGGTTCCCACGTTGTGGTTTCTGTTTTAGTGAGATCGCTAACTTTTAAAGAGATATCTTTCTCAAGTTGATTGGCTTCTTTTTTTAGGGTTTCTATTTGATCTAAAGCATCGGGATATTCAGTTGTGTTAAGATTCATTAGTTTTGTAATGTTCTCCCGGTCTGTTTTAAGGGTTTCAAATTTTTTGTTCAAAGCCTCATCATTTAGCTCTGTGATCTTGTTCTTTAACTTAGATACGTTGTTCAATAAAAGCCCTTTTGATCGTAGTCTAAAATTCAATGTGCTCTTTACGATCGCAGGATTTTTATCAATAAAATTTAAAGCAACGGCATAGTAGTTCTTTACATTTTGCTCCATGTTATCCATAAAAGATAACTTTTCATTTTCCGACATATACCTAAAGCGATCTTGCATTTGCGAATATTTGAGATTAAGGTATTTATTAAAATAGTCTATCGATACTTTTATATCATCTAGATCGGCTGCGTTTAAAGCTTTTGTAATGTATACTTGTTCTTTTGCCTCTTCATCTGTAATACTGTTGAGTTTTAATAGTTCTATTGCCTGATCAATTAAAGTTTGACCAACCGAAGGTGTTTTAACCGCATTGCAAATTCCCACAATATTACAAATGATAAATATGGTATTAGCATCGCCTTTCATAAGTGCGGGGGTAAAACTTTGCGTGGCAAGTTGAATATACTCGTTTGCTTTTTCAAAATTATTTGCGTCAATGCTAACGTACGACATGGCAAGATAAATATCTCCTGATAATTCGTTGCCCGGTCCGTAGATGCGGTTGTAATAATAAATAGCGTCTTGGTAATATTTTAACGCTTTTTCGCGTTCATTCATTTGCCTGAATTGTTGTCCTAAATTTTGCGCAAAGGTTGCTCGGCTTAATGTATCATCAAGTTTTGGATCTTTTAATCCACGCTCTAGTTCGGCTATCATTTCTTTGGCTTCTTCTTTGCGGCCTGCGTTACTATAAAATACCATTAAATTATTTTGAGTGTTCAAATAGCTAAGGATCTTTACGCTCGGTATTTTCTTTTTTAATTCTATAGCCCTTGTATAATATTGTTCTGTTTCAATAAATTTATTATTCTTCGAAAAAACATAACCCATATTATTTAAAACCACAGCGTATTCTGGTGAATTCTCTCCAAATAAATTTAAATGAATATTACGAGTTCTATATAAAAGTGATAGAGATCTTTCTAATTGACCTGATTCGCCGAGAGATGAAGCGTAGTTGAGTAAAAAGTTTGCAAAGTCAACGTTCAAAGTGTCTGTTTGTTTTGTAAAAAGTTCTTGGGCGGTTGCATAGGCATCCATCGATCGCGATTCAAGCAGCATGTCTTTATATAATAAACCTAGCGTACTATACAATACAGCATGATCAAATGTTTTACTCATCCCGTTCTTTTCGCAGTAGGCAATCGCTTCTTTTAAATAATTCTCGGAACGTTTGAATTCATAAATAAACTGACTACACTGAGCCAATGAGCTTAAAAGAGAAATGTGTTCGTCTTTATCTATACCGATTTTTTTTGCTAATTCTAGGGCGCTTTCAAATTGCGAAAGTGCCTCGCGGTAGTCGCCGTAAAAAGCAAGTGCGGTGCCGTAATTCTTTCGTAAATGAATTCTTGTTTTTTCGCTTAAGCTACCGAGGTTATTGAACAAAGCATCAAATATCTTCATGCTCTCGTCGTACTTATCATTAAAAGCCATGTATGTTGCATGCTCACTTTTGATCGATGTTAACTCATCCTGATCTATTTTCTTATTTTTTTCCGCATCTCGTACAATTTGATCTGTTATCTCAAAGGCTTTTTTAAAATTCCCTTTATTGTATTCTTGTTGAGCATTCTTTAATCTGCTTTCGTAAGTTTGAGAATGTGCAGTGATCGCAACAAAAATAAATAGGTAAAAGAAGAGTGATCTTTTCATATAGCAACGGTAGTGTTTTTAAACAGATATCAAAATACGAAGAATTGCGTACTTGTATAAATACAAGATTATCAATAGGATAGATAGTAAAAAAGAGAATTTTCTGTTGCTCTTATGAGTAATATACCGAGTTTGAGGTATTGTGAAAGCGATGCCATACCTGCAACTTTGTTGCGTAAAAAGTAAACAGATGTCATTCAAAATACATTCATTCTTCGCATTCATTTTAATATCGTCAAACGTAATTTCGCAAACAAATGATTCTATCAATCCAGTGCAATTGAAGGAAATAGAGTTGTATGTAAAGCCTACAAAAAATGAAGTTCAACGTATGCCTGAAATTCAAAATGGGGTGATATATGCCGGAAAGAAGAATGAGGTTATAAAGCTTGGAAACATTGACGCTGATCTTTCTATAAATAATTCGAGGCAGATATTTGGAAAAGTACCCGGCGTAACGGTTTGGGAAAACGATGGTTCTGGTTTGCAAGTTGGAATAGCCACAAGAGGCTTGAGCCCAAATAGAAGTTGGGAATTTAATACTCGTCAAAACGGTGGAGATATAAGTGGCGAGTCTTTCGGATATCCTGAGGCATATTACTCACCTGCATTAGAATCGATTCAAAAAATTGAGATCGTACGTGGCGCGGCATCTTTGCAGTATGGTCCTCAGTTTGGTGGTTTATTAAATTACGTAGTAAAAAAGGGAGATCCAAACAAGCCTGTTTCGTTTGAAACACAGCAAACAACTGGTACGTACGGTTTATACAATTCTTATAATGCTTTGGGCGGAACGCACAAAAAAGTTTCGTATTACGCTTTTTTTCATCACCGCAGTGCCGATGGATGGCGAGTGAATAATAATTACGAAACCAATACAGGGTACATCTCATTTACATATTCGCTTACATCAAAAATGAAATTAAGTTTTGATTATACGAATATGGAATTCAATAGCAAGCAGCCCGGCGGTTTAACGGATGCTCAATTTGCAAGTAACCCGAGAAGTTCAAACAGAAACAGAAATTGGATGAATGTTCCCTGGAACGTTGGGTCTTTGAATTATGAATACAAGATCTCAGAAAATACTTATGTTAATGCAAAAATTTTTGGAATATTTGGCGAGCGAAATACCGTTGGTTTTGTTGCTCCAATAACAGTAGCTGATACGTTTAATACAACGTTAAGATCTTTCAATCCACGTCAGGTTGATAGCGATACTTATAAGAACATTGCTTCCGAAGTTAGAGTGTTGCAATCGTATAGTTTGATGGGACAAAAGCAATCCATCTCCTTTGGAGTTAGGGCATATAAAGGAGAGATGAATAGACATCAATTGGGTAAAGGAACAACTGGGGCCGACCTTGATGTTAATCTTACTGATCCAACCTGGGGTAAAAAACTAACATATTTCACAAATAACTATTCATTGTTTGCCGAACATTTATTCAAATTTGGAAAGCGTTTTTCTATTACTCCCGGAGTGCGTTACGAGATGATCACAAATTCAGCTCAAGGATATTATAAAATTAGTAGTGGAAAGCAAGATGAAGTTTCAAAAGAATCAAGAAGTCGTACTATTTTATTGATGGGAGTTGGTGCAGAGTTTAAAACAACATCTGCAACAAACATTTACGCTAATTTTAGTCAAAATTATCGACCGATCACTTTTTCGGAGTTAACACCGTCTGGAACAACTGATGTAATTGACCCAAATTTAAAAGACGCATTTGGTTACAATATTGATGGCGGCTTTAGAGGCACTTTTAAGGATGCGATAAGTTTTGATGTTGGAGGTTTTTATTTATTGTATAATAATAAGATCGGAACCATCATTCAAAACGGAGCGCCATTCAAAACAAATATTGGTACTTCAGAAAGCAAAGGAGTTGAGATGTATGTTGAAGTAGATCTTCTTGGATTGATGATGAAGTCGAGTAAATATGGACATCTTAATTTGTATGTTTCTTATTCATATATAGATGCTACATATACTCGATGGGATAATCCTGCGTTGATGAATGATCCCACAAAAACGTTGGTTGGAAAGAAAGTAGAGTATGTTCCACAACAAACGCAACGTTATGGCGCAACTTATATTTATAAAACGTTTTCGGCAACATTTCAATTAAATGCTATCGACGCTGTATACGCCGATGCGGCAAATACAGAAACCGCTAATTCGGCGGCCACCGTTGGTAAGATTCCTTCCTATGTTATTATGGATGCATCCTTAACTTATGGATTCTCAAAAAATTATAATTTGAAAGCCGGTGTGAACAACTTAGCTGATGTAAATTATTTTACAAGAAGAGCGGGTGGATATCCGGGGCCTGGATTAATGCCTGGAAATGGAAGAACTTTTTTTGTGAGTATTGGAGCTAAATTCTGATCAAGCGCTGATCATTTCCTTACGCTTCACGCCAAAATCAAGGATCTTATCAATAAATTCAAAAGGTTTGTAATTATTGATCGCTGCTTGGTGAAAGATACAAGTTGCCGGTGTCATACCGGGTAATGAATTCACTTCTATAAAAATAATTTCAGCCCTGTCGTTATCAAAAACGCGCACAAAGGCATCAATACGGCAATAACCACTTACGCCTAATGCTTTTGCAGCGCCACCTAACGCTTTTTTTACTTGTTCGCTTATTTTATTTCTAGTCTCCTTGTTTTTTGAATAACGAGCTGGTGTAATATTTTGCCCTTGGCCTGCCAGGAATTTTTCTTCTAAACTTAAAATATCACCATCTGCTAAAGCCTCTGATGCCTCAAACACCTCGTATTCTAACTCGCCTTTACTGTTGTATTTGGTAAGCATTCCGCCGGTAATTTCTAAAAAATGTTTCGCATCTCTTTTGCTGATCAATTCTTCAACTAAGATCACTGGCTTTATCGGGAATTCTTCTTTTTCTTTGATATGAAGTGTTTCCGCTGCTTTTGCATCCAATTCTTCCGATTTACGGAACATCAATGTGGCAAAGGCTTCAAACTCTGCTAATGTTTTTATTTTCTTAACCGCACTGCTACAACCATCATCAACTGGTTTTGCAATAAACGGATATTTGATCGTGTTTTGCAATGTTTCAATAAGTTTAGCTTTATTATTCTTCCAGTCTTGCTCAGTAATTAAAATATGTTCCGCAATTAAATAGCCGTTTTGTTTTAGTATCTCGTTGGTTCTATATTTATCTATGGTAATACTCGAGCTATCTTTGTTGGAACCGT
This sequence comes from Bacteroidota bacterium, assembly GCA_034439635.1. Taxonomy (GTDB): domain Bacteria; phylum Bacteroidota; class Bacteroidia; order B-17B0; family Aurantibacillaceae; genus Aurantibacillus. Next base: position 7,810 of record JAWXAS010000142.1, read on the forward strand.
TATAACTTAAACCAACTTTATCTAATTGCTCTTGTACGGCACCATCTTCACCTGGCCTACCATGAAGTGCTATAAATACTTCGCTCACGTCTTTCGCTAAAGAATCGTAAGATAAGGTAACTGGAGCAGCTAAACTATTTCTAGAGTACTTTTCGATGAGAGAGGCACATTGTTCTTTTATTTTTTGAATAAGTGGATGAACTTTGAACGCGTAAATTTTTTCTTTTATATCATCCGCATTATCCTTCAATAATAAATTAATAGGTATTTGATAAAGCTCGTGTTTATCGCCACTACCGCAAAGAAATACAGGAATGGGAAAATATTTTTCTGATGAAGCCAGTTTTTCATAAACATTTCTACCGCTTTCAACCGATATGTGTCTCTCTGATGAATAACCGCCCAATATTACTGCAATTCTTGTTTTAAATGAGGCCGCGTTCGATTCTTTATGAATCAAATTTTCGAGCTTTAACTGCAATTCTTTATAAACCGTATTTCCTTTAGCTTGATTAATTCGTTTGGTAAGCGATGTGCTAATAATGAAGGTTAAAAATTCAGAAGGACTTAAACCTATTTCTGCCGCTTGATGAAAAAAGAAAGAAGACGGCATCATGCCGGAAGTTGTATTTGGATCATTTAGAAACACTTTACCATCAGTGCTTAAAAAACCATCAATGCGGGCATAAACGTCAAATTTTAATTCCACAAACAAACGTTCACAATCTTTACGTATTGCTTCAATTTGAGCATCTGGTAAATCAATTGGTGTTATTTTGCGCGATAAGCCCGGTAAATATTTGCTACGGTAATCAAATAATTCTTTTCCCTTTCGTATTTCAGTTGGTGGTAGCGCAATGGGAGTGCCTTTTTCATTTTCTAAAACAATACAACTAAATTCTTTCCCCTCAATAAATCCTTCAACCAATACAGTACTCTCACCATCTAAACTTTGCAACATCATGCCGCCGCTTTTAAAATTGGCGTTAAATTCATTTAATAAATCATCAGGGCTATAAATTGTTTTTTCGTCGGTTAACGATTTATTATCTGGAAAAACACTCACTAAAATGGGCATGCCAATTCCTTCGCGAATATCCGTTAATTTTTTTACGAAATTAATTTTCTCTTCATCCGTTTTCTTTTTCCATTCTTCATCATCCAGCCAATAGGTAAACAAAGCTTTTTCAACGGCATACATAAAATCCGTTTCATTGGCTTCTTTTAAAATGGTGATGCCAATACTCGACCCTTGATTGGCAGGTTTAATCACACAAGGAAATCCAATTTTACTTTTTACGGTATTAAATATGTTTCCGGCTGTACCATTAATCCAAGCATCTTTATCAATGGTTAAAAATTTCGGGCTATTAAATCCTTTCTCAACCATTAATTGTTTTTGTACCGATTTATCAATACCTATTGCCGATGGCAAAACGCCAGAACCACTGTAAGGAATTTGATAATATTCAAATAGTCCCTGTATACGTCCATCTTCGCCATAGGGTCCGTGCAAACAAAGAAATGCGAAATCAATTTTAGTTTTTAATTCGGTTACGCTTATTTTATTTCCTATTTTCTCAACTAATTTTTCTTGTTCTAAAACAGAAAGGTCTCCTAGGTTCTCGGCATAATATTGAAAATGTGAGTCGGCTGGAAGAAATTCAACGGGTGGGTAAAAATCGCGAATAGTGCCTTTGTAAATAAATTCCCATTTTAGCTCTACAAAATTCCCAAAGCTGTCAACAAAAATAGGAATAGCTTCGAAAATAGATTTATTTAAATTATCGTAAACAGTTCTTCCTCCTGCAAATGAGATCTCACGTTCCTTGCTTTGTCCGCCAAAAATAATTCCAACTTTTACCTTGTTCTGAGCCATTTTTATTAAGTTTCAAATACTAAATATCAATAAATTAAATACGCGAACTTATTTCGTCCCATAAAAAAATCAACCAAGTTATTAACGTACTCGCTTACGGGTTGACATGTAATTTTTTACTGCCTTTTTTGAGGTATACCAAACCCTTCCTTCTTTGTAGGCGTCAATTTTTCCTCGGCGAGCCAGTAAACTAATGTATTCCTGACCGTACGGCAAACCTTCCTCTTTTACAATATTTTGAATTGAGTCATAATGATTATCATTTCCGGGCATTGCGGCCAGATAAATGTTTAAGCTGCGTTCGGCGGCTTGGCAAATAAGAAGTGTTAATTTGCTGTAGTTGCCTTTATTTGCAAGGTTTAAAGCATCGTAGTATTTTTTTCTGTCTTCTTTAAGGATGATGGCAGGTGGAAACCCTTTTTGCATTAAAAATAAATTCATGGCGAGCCTAACCGTGCGACCGTTACCATCAAAAAACGGATGTATCCAAACAAATTTGTGATGAAATACTGTAGCCATTTCTATGTCGTTAAGATGTAAAGGATTGGCATTTACATAATCGATCAATTCATCAAATAATTTAGATACTTTGTGCGCAGCTGGCGGAACAAAATTAGCGCTACTTATACGAACTCCTCCATTACGCAAACGACCGGCGTTTTCATCTTCAATACTGCGCAACACGTATGCGTGTATTGAAAGAACATCAGAAGAATTGAATTTGCTTTTGTTACGAATGAGTTTATAAAGATGATCAATGGCTTTATCGTGATTATGGGCCTCAAAGTGTTCTCTGAGCGGTTTCCCTTTTATCGTAATACCTTCTTGTAATATCATTTGTGTTTCGCGCAAAGTAAGACTATTACCTTCTATAGAGTTAGAATTGTAGGTCCATTCAATCGAAATAGCCTCTCGTATTTTAGTAAGTGCACTTTGCGCCAAAGGCTTTCCATTTTGAAGCTTTTGCTTTTTTAGAGCAATGCGTTCAAAGGTGTTTTGCATTTCACTTCTCGTATTTTCCAGATTAACATCCCACACATCCAAATATCTAACTAATATCGGTAATATTAAAAAAATTACATTACCGATATTAAATTTTAACAATTTTTCCTAAATAAAAAGCCACTTTTTTTGAAATTAAATATGATTTAGGGTTTGTATGGGGTCTCCATTCATCAATCCATCTTCGTCAAATCCCTCTATTTTCACATCTTGCACTGTATTTACTAAGGATGCATCATAAGGTAATTTAACCTTTATGTAATTATCACTGTAACCAAACATAAACCCATTGCGATCTTCATGTTCAAATATTACAGGATGAGTTGTATTCAAATTCTTTTCATAAAAACTACGAAGTTTTTTAGCAGAAAGGATGCGTAGCATTTTATTGCGTTGTTTACGAATGTTCATCGGAACAACTCCTTCCATTTCAGTGGCCGGTGTATTCGCTCGCTCGCTGTAAGTAAAAACATGTAAATAAGAAATATCTAATCTGTTTAAAAATTCATAGGTCTCGTTGAATTCAATATCTGTTTCTCCCGGAAATCCAACCAATACATCAACACCAATGCAGCAATCGGGCATTAGATCTTTTATGGTAGAAACTCTTTCTGAATATAATTCGCGCAAATAACGGCGTTTCATTTTTTTAAGAATAGTATTGCTGCCACTTTGTAGTGGAATATGAAAATGTGGGACGAATTTTTTTGATTGCGCCACAAATTCAATGATCTCATTACTTAATAAGTTTGGTTCAATGGATGAAATACGAAAACGTTCAATCCCGTCAATATCATCCAAGGCTTTTACAAGATCAAAGAACGAATGTTCACGTATTTTTTTCCCGTCAACTTCTACTCGTTGGCCATTACCAAAATCACCAATGTTTACACCAGTTAACACAATTTCTTTTACGTCACTTGCAGCAATTTTTTTAGCATTGGCTATTACATTTTCAATTGTATCACTTCTGCTACTTCCACGCGCCAAAGGAATGGTACAAAATGTACAACTATAATCGCAACCATCTTGAACTTTTAAAAATGAACGCGTTCTATCACCAACCGAATAAGCCTCTACAAAAAAGTTCACATCATCAATATCACAATTGTGAACTACAGCGTGCGTATTTTTTTCAGAAAGGTCGATGTAATTTAAAAGTTTAAATTTTTCGGAAGCGCCCAACACCACATCAACACCTTCGATCTTTGCTATCTCATCTGGTTTTAGTTGTGCATAACAACCAACCACTGCTACAAATGCTTCGGGATTATTTTTAAGAGCATTTTTTACAATGCTTTTAGTTTCTTTATCAGCATTTTCGGTTACAGAACACGTATTGATCACATAAACATCCGCAGCCTCTGTAAAATTCTTTTTTACAAAGCCTTTTTCGACAAACAAACGGGCAATAGCCGATGTTTCGCTAAAATTTAACTTGCAGCCAAGTGTATGAAAAGCAACCGATTTGCCTTCGAAATTCATGGTGCAAATTTAGGCTTTTTTGCCTGATTTTTTATTAGTAAATTTGTTGTTTGCGTTAATAATATAAAAACCCATGGAATTAACCGTTTTAACCGCTATTTCACCTGTTGACGGACGTTATAGAAAGACAACCGAATCGCTTGACAATTACTTTTCTGAATATGCTTTGTTCAAATACAGAGTATTAGTAGAAGTGCGCTATTTTATAGCCATGTGCGAACTAGATCTGCCTCAATTAGGCAAATTAACCGATTCACAAAAAAAAGGATTGCATGGTTTGTACCAAAATTTCACACTGGCCGACGCTTTAAAAATAAAGGAATTCGAAAAAGTAACCAATCACGACGTAAAAGCTGTTGAATATTTTGTGAAGGAAAAAATAAAGCCAATGGGACTCGAGAAATTTGGAGAGTTCATTCATTTTGGTTTAACTTCTCAAGACATCAATAACACTTCTATTCCATTAAGTTTAAAGGATGCAACAGAAGCCTTAATTATTCCAGCAATAAGCGATGTGATAAAAAAAATAAGATCGCTTGCTATAGAATACAAAGATATTTCGATGTTGGCTAGAACTCACGGCCAGCCTGCCTCTCCAACAAAATTAGGGAAAGAATTAATGGTGTTTGTTGAGCGTTTAGAAGCGCAATTGAAGCAATTATCAAATTCAATTTATAGTGCAAAATTTGGAGGCGCAACAGGAAATTTTAATGCACATCAAGTAACATTTGGTAATATCAATTGGGTAAAATTCGGAAATGATTTTGTGAATAATGATCTTGGATTAAGTCGTTCACAATTTACAACACAAATTGAACATTACGATAATTTAGCTGCATGGTGCGATACATTAAAACGTATCCATACAATCTTGATAGATCTTAGCAGAGATATGTGGACCTACATCAGCATGGAATATTTTAAACAAAAATTAAAAGAAGGAGAAGTAGGTTCATCGGCCATGCCGCATAAGGTAAATCCAATTGATTTTGAAAATGCAGAAGGAAATTTAGGAATTGCAAATGCTGTATTAGAACATCTTTCGGCAAAATTACCTCTGTCTCGCTTACAACGAGATCTTACAGATAGCACGGTACTTAGAAATCTGGGAGTTCCAGCAGCTCATGCCTTGATATCATACTCTAGTATTTTAAAGGGATTAAATAAATTGATCCTGAATGAAGAAGCGTTTAAAAATGACTTGGATAATAACTGGGCTGTATGTGCAGAAGCCATTCAAACGATTTTAAGAAGAGAAGGTTACAACAAACCTTACGAAGCTTTAAAAGATCTTACGCGAACAAACTCACATGTTACAAAAGACACACTTCAAGCGTTTATTGAAGGATTGAATGTGAGTGAAGCCGTAAAAAACGAATTGAAAAATATTTCGCCACATAACTATACTGGCATTAACCCTGTTTATTAATGAAAAAGGTTTGGATATATTTAAGTAACAAAGAATTAAAAGGTGATCTTTTAAATTCAATTGTTAAGGCTGGAGAAGACTTTGCAAAGGGTTGGAAGGCGCACGAAATGCCGTTGAGCGCAAGCTTTGAAGTTTTGAACGGACGTTTTATTGTAGTGAGTGTTGATGAAACCGCTTATAATGCTAGCGGTTGCAGTATTGATAAATTACTTCGTTTAATTAAACAATTAGAAGCCGATCATCAATTGCAATTATTGAATCGTTTATTGGTTGGATACAAAACACCAAATGGCGTGGAGGTAATTCCCGCCTCTTCAGTAAAAGAAAAATTGAATACAAAGCAATTGAATGAAAACACGTTGATCTATAATGTGGCTGCTTCTGATTCTAAAGAGTATAAAGCTTGGTTGCAGCCGCTCAAGGAAACCTGGCTTAAAAAATATCTTTGAGAAAAGAATTTTATGCAGCTCTGCTGCTCATGGAATTTGTGCCACGGATCTCACAAATCCTCGCGGTTTTTTTTCACAGATTATTTGGAAGAGTATGAACAGAAAAAGCTGCATTCCATAATCTATGTTAACCTCACTGCCGGCAGGCAGGTTTGCGAAATCTGTGAGAAAGATGATTTGTTTGCCCAGGATTTTCAGCTAGATCCCCGGTTTTCAGTTTAATTTCTTGTTTTTCTTATGGCGCGTTTTATCGCGCTTTGTTTTTTTCTCCAGATTTTTTTCTAAAGCTTTTTCAAGATCAATTCCTGTTTGATTGGCAATACAGATCAAAACAAATAATACATCCGCTAATTCATCGTCAAGCTTTTTCTTTTTATCTGTTTTTTTTTCGCTTTGCTCGCCGTAACGCCTGGCCATGATACGTGCTACTTCACCAACTTCTTCCATAAGCATTGCGGTATTAGTTAGTTCGCTAAAATAACGAACGCCATACTTTTTTATCCACTGGTCAACTAATTTTTGCGCTTGTGCTATGGTCATATTAAAAATCTAAATTGTCAATTGAATGAACTTAACGTTTTGGAATTGGCGGTTTGATAATGTTCTTTTCAAAGGCCACTTTTATTTCGTTGTAAAGGTCACTTGCCAGTTGAGATGTGTCGTCGGGTATACAAAATGGTTTTACATTTATGGCTATTGCTCCGTCGGCTATTTTACCTACAAATATTCCAGGTAAAGGTTCTTTCAAAATTTTGTCATTCTTATCAATAACTTCCATTATGATCTCTTTTACTTTCGCAATATTATTATCGGTACTAACCGAAAGTTGAATATCGATACGCAAATTACCTGCACGGGTATTATTTACTATTGTATTATTAGAAAGAACACCATTAGGGAGAATAACCGTTTTATGATCGCCGGTTAACAAAAAAGTATTAAAGATCTGGATCTCTTTAACCTCGCCCGTTTGTCCTTGCGCCTCAATAGTATCTCCAACTTTAAATGGTTTAAATATCAATATCAGAACTCCTCCTGCAAAATTTGATAAAGATCCTTGTAAAGCTAAACCAACAGCTAAGCCTGCGGCTCCTAAAACAGTAACAAAACTAGCGGTTCCAATGCCCATCATTCCGGCAACTGTAACTATAAGTACAACTTTTAAACCAATAGACATTAAACTTTTTAAGAACGTGCGTAAACTTACCTCAAGATCTTTTTTCTTCATGGCTTTATCTGCCAAAATGGCTATGCGTTTAATTACCCATAAACCAATAGTTAAAACAACAATCGCCATAAGCACTTTTGGAGCGTATTCTGCTGCGGTGTCCATAAATCGGTCAATATGTTTGTCGAGAAAAGCGGGCATACGTTATTTTTTTATATTTTTACCATACAAAGCTAATTAAAAATGTTTAGGTACTTCTTAATTTTTTTTACTTTATTTAATTCAGTATCACTTGCACAAACTTCCATTGGGGCTGAAACAAAGTTGGAAAAGAAGGCAAGAAATTGGGATACACTAAAATATCAGAAATTTGAAAGGGTTTTAATTTTGGGACTGTTTCAGCAAGTACGCACATTTAATAATGAGTTTAATTTAGTGCCAAGAGATTCACTTTCACAACACGTATATTCAGCTGAATCAAATTTAACGGGAGGTATTTCGTTTTGTTTTGATAAGTTTCAATTTTCTTTGGCCACCCGAAATAATCCATCCAATGAAGGTGAAGGAAAAGGTTATACAAAAATGTTCAATCTTGGCTTGAGTGTTGGCGACAATCGATGGATCTCAGAAACTTATTTTAGGAGATTTACGGGATTTTACGACAAAAATGTAAGGGCCTACGATTCAGTTGCTAAAATAACAAAGTACTATTTGCAACCGGGCATGGTAAATACCATCTTTATGCAGCGCTTCATGTACTTTACGAATTATAAAAAGTATTCTTTTAAATCGGGTTTTGGTTGCAATTATCGTCAGCTGAAATCGGCCGCAACATTTATTTTAGGATCGAGTTTTAGCGTATTCGATATTCAAAACGACAGTGCTATTTTACCAATGAAAGCAAGGGCCGTATATGAGGATTATGGAAATATGAACGGGTTTACTTCAGTTAATATTGGTGTTAATGGAGGTATTGCAGCAACAGTAGTACTGTTTAAGGCTTGGTTCATTTCAGGATATTTTACGGTAGGACCCGAACAACAATGGCGAAATTATTCTTTAGGATCAGCTGATCGTAAAATCTCTTACATCTCATGGAGTGGAACAGGGCGAGCATCTTTGGGCATTAATTTAAAACGATTTTACTTGCTATACTCTATTACCAATGATTATAATTTGTATAATCAAAAAAAGAGTAGAACGTTTTCATCTAATGCTCTTACTAATAACTTCACTCTTGGTTGGCGCTTTCATTGCAAAACGCCAAAATTCTATCAGAAATTCATGAAGACCAAAGTTTACGGTTTTTTATAACCGATCACTTCCCATTACTATTCTTTAGTAGTCCTTTTTTAAGGACATCTCTCAGGTAATAATACTTGTCCTTATAGTAAACAATTACAAATGCATCTTTTACGGCTAATTCCTTTACGTCTAACATACGTTCGGAAGCTTCATTGAACGTTTTAAAATTGCCGATCGTAAATCTCGTAATGCCATCATCATATACTTTTCTAATAATTATGCCAAGATCGATCGCACGCGTGTAATTAAAGTTTTCAATAAATACGTAGGCTCCTATTTGGATCTTGTAAAATAAACTGTCAATCATCAAATTACCATAATTTGCTTTGAACTCATCAAAGCTTACGCCTGAGTTGGCAAGCTTGGTGATTTTTTCAAGACTATCACGTTTATTTTCTACCATTTTTTCATAAGTATCTGAATAAAGATCGGCTATCAGGGTTAACACAATACTCGAATCAACATCTTTTGTGCTGATCGTTCGTTTCATAGCAGGATAATTCTTGTATGTGAAAATAAATTCATAATCATTGTTGGTTGGCAAACTGATCAGAAATTTTCCGGTGTTAGAATTTGAAACATATGTTTGTGATCCGATATCTTTTTTCTTCAACGAATTTATTTGAATGGAAGCTTCAATGGGTTTGTCGTTAAATGTTACATTACCCGATATTCGAACAACACTCACTGGTTTTCCTGCTATTCCGGGCTTAATGAAATAAATATCTTGCCCTCCTCTGCCTCCCTGTGTTTGTGAGGAGTAATATCCTTTTTTTCCATCTCCACTAACGATATAAAATTTATCATCATTAGGTGTGTTTACCGGTTTTCCAATGTTGTAGGGTTCTTCCCAAGTTCCATCAACAAGATCTGAACGTAAAATATCATAACCGCCGGTGCTCAATTTTCCGTTGGAGGCAAAGAAAAGAATTTTCCCGTCCGATGTAATAAATGGGGCATCTTCATCATCGGATGAATTAATGGTAGGACCAAGATTAGAAATATTCCCCCAAAGATTATCTCCCAGCTTTTCGGCTTTGTACAAATCTTTTCCGCCGAATCCGCCTTTACGTTCGCTCGAAAAAATGATGAATTTATTTCCCGGAAAAAATGCGGCGCTACCTTCCCATTTATCACTATTCAAACCTTTTTGATAAACAGGTACTGTCCAGTTATTGCCAATTAATTGGCTTAAGTATAAATCCCCATTTCCGGTTCCTAAATTCTTATAAATAAAAAGTAAGTTTCCGTCGGATGAGAGTGTTACTGCCGCATCGTGTAAGCTTGTATTAATTGTTTTTATGGGCGTGGGCTTACTCCAAGTGCTATCATTTATTTTTACGGAAGCAAATACATCTTCAAAATAAATTCCTTCTTCTCTTTTGGAAGTGTGAATAAGACTTTGTTTGTTTAAATTTTGTTTTCCGCCTTTAGATAATTTTCCGCGGTAGGTAAATATCATAAATGATTCATCAGAGGGTAATAATGGTACGTATTCTTCAGCTTCGGTATTTATGGGCGAACCAATATCTTTTACATCTACAGCATTTCTCATATACTGCATTTTAGAGGCCATTTTCATATTTTTTATTCTGCGTTTTGCATCTGCCACAATTTCTTTATCATTTTCGGTATTAAGTAAAATACTTTTAGTAGCAATTTCAAAATAGAGTCGTGCTTTTTTTAAACTATCATTGGCTTCGTAAACAAAGGCAAGCCAATACGGATAATGTTCTAATTGTGCTGAGGAAGAAGAAACGCTTTTTAAAAGTTCGAGTGCGGTTTTTGATTTATCACCTTTAAAACATCCACTAATTCCTTTAAGATAACGGAGACCAATGCAATCAGGATACGTTCTTAATAAAGAATCGAGTGGTAAGGATGCTTCGGTATATTGTTTTGATTCAAAAGAGAGCCGGGCTTTATTGTAGAAATGAAGTTTGTTAGGGGCTACGGTTTTTTCAATATCATCGTTCACAAATGCATTTAGTTGTGCAAGGCTGTTAAAAGCGACGAACGAAATGATAAACAAAAAATAAATCTTCCGCATAAGAGCAATCCTATATTAAAGGTAGGATATTTGTGGCTCATATTGGTCACAATAAAGTCATCACAAGTAATTATTAGTTAAAATACCTCAATTTGTAAACGAATTCGATCTGTTAGCTAGTAAAACCACGCTATAGCTTATTGATCACTTCCGCAGCTTTCTCAAGCGTTTCGGTTTTTTTAGCAAAGCAAAATCTCAGTAATTTGTAATCTGTATTTTTAGTATAGAACACCGAGAGTGGGATGCAAGCCAATTTGGCTTCTTTGGTAAGTCTTATGGCGTATTCGGTATCTGCTTCCTGAGTAATAGTTGAATAATTCAATAATTGAAAATAGGTTCCTGTACAAGGCTCAATTGTGAAGCGAGAAGAACTAATAAGTTTGCGAAACAAATCGCGTTTTTGCTGGTAGAAATTCTTTAATTCTAAATAGTTCTCTTTTTGTGAAAGAAAACCGGCGAGTGCCAATTGAAATGGATGATTAACAGCGAATACCAAAAACTGATGAACCTTTCTAAATTCTTTCATTAAATATTCGGGCGCCGCCACATAGCCTATTTTCCAACCCGTTGTATGAACTGTTTTTCCAAACGAAGAAACGATAATGCTTTGTTGTTTTAAAGTGGGAAAACGCGCAACACTTTGGTGCGGTTTACCGTCAAAGGCCATGTGTTCGTATACTTCATCGCTTAATACAAGGATGTTTTTATCTTTTACAAGAGATTCTAATTGTTGCAGATCTTTTTGCGTAAGGGTTGTTCCACTCGGATTGTGCGGCGAATTAATGATGATCATTCGCGTGTTGGAATTGATATGCTGTTTAACTTCTTCCCAATTGATACTAAAATTTGGATACGTCAATTGCAAAGGAATTGCTTTTGCTCCATGTAATTCAATGGCCGGAATATAACAATCGTAAGCAGGTTCAAACACGATAACTTCATCTCCTTTATGAATAAATGCCGCAATGGACGTATAAATTCCTTGAGTTGCTCCTGCCGTTACGGTTATTTCCGAATCGGGATGATAGTTTGCGTTATAGCAAGCGGAAATGATGCTAGCAATAGTTTCACGCAATTGAATAACACCCTGCATGGGTGCGTATTGATTAAAACCGTTTTGCATATGGGTATTGGCAAGCTCTAATAGCTTGCCGTCACAACCAAAATCCGGAAAACCCTGCGAGAGATTAATGGCATTGTGTTCGCGAGCCAAAGCGCTCATTGTGGTGAAAATGGTAGTACCTACATTAGGCAACTTACTGTTTATTAGCATATAAAATGTTTTAAAAGCGCTTACAATATGCGAATTTTTTATTACTTTTAGGCTCCTAAATTCTTTAATGAATTGGTCCTGTGGCCGAGTGGTTAGGCTCAGCTCTGCAAAAGCTGCTACCCCAGTTCGAACCTGGGCGGGACCTCTGGTAAAAGGCTTCAACATTGTTGAAGCCTTTTGTTTTTTGCACATAAGCCATTCAATTAGTGGTAACCAAAAGGCTTTAAATTTTTATAAATGGGTTTGTTTGCTGGACTAAATTTACCTGCACGATATTCCTTTCTCCATCTTCTTAGATTATCTAATGGAATGTTTAATTCTACCGCCACTGGTTTAACG
>JAWXAS010000143.1:0-16910 GCA_034439635.1 Bacteroidota bacterium
ACGAGGAGGCTTCGCTTTTTCTGCGCAGACCCCGCAGTGCGACAAACATAGCAAAGGACAAACAAGCTTGAAGTGATAGCCCGATAAGGCGCCAAAATAGTAAAAAATACTTTTTGAGGTTCTACTACTTAGAGAGCTCTTCATTTAAGAAATCATGCCAATCGCCAAGGTTAGCGATAACTTGAATCTTACGGTAGGCTTCATGAAAAGCCTCATCGTTAATTTGCGAATTAAGAACCTTAATACGGTATTTATCGAAATTTGAGAGCGCAAACCTTTCTTCCGAACTCAGTTTTTCACCACTGAATTCTTTATCTCTAATGTCGTTAATGCTATTAGTTAACGTTTTATTTGCTGTTGAAAATAGTCTGCTTAGTAAGTCACGCTTTTGGTCCACGATACAAAGTTACTTAGTATCAGGCACGCAAGTCAATGAGATTGATTATCTTTCTAACACTAAATTGTTAATTTGCCTATCTTTGTAAAAGTGATGATCAGACGAAGTAATTTCATAATTTTTTTAATGGTTTTTGTTTTAGGTGTAAATATTATCCAAGCAAAACCACGCACTTCTCGTTATGAATTTTGGTGGGTTTTAGGACATCCTTTTGCCGCTATAAAAATTAAAAAAACATATAATAAAGTCACAAAAGTATACGACCAAAATTTACTTAAGGTAAAACTTGATGCATACTCCTCCGGAGGCAAGCTGGACGCGTTTAGGCACGTATTTTACTTTGCCGCTTTTGCTCAAAAAATAAAACAAAAAAAGGTATTAAAATTGGGTAAGGCACATGAAAAAACAAATCATCTTGATTTTAAGCGTGGAAAATTGGAAGATGGACTTACGGCCGACAGTTTAAGCTGCATTATGGATCTTTTAAATAATGAAATAGGCGCAAAGCTTGGACAAGAAAATAAGAAGTTGAGTTTAGAAGAATTAAAACAAATAGTGATAGACTTAGTAAATAAAGGCGATGCTTATTATTTTTCTATAAGCAACGACGGTAAATTTTTAGATTGCTTAAACAAGCCAATTAATGTTGAAAAATACAGGGGAAAGTGGTTTGTTCCTAAGTGTTTATTGGGTTTTAAAGCAAAGCAGGATAATGATTAGTTTCTTTGATCTTTTTGGGCGTGCCCCCGCTCGTGGAATTATGGAGCGGGGTCGGGCTTTACGTTCGCCGCAGCGAACAATCTTTTTGCAACTCTCTGTTAAAAATAGCAGGGAAATTGCAAAAAGCCTGCCTACCGGCAAGGCAGGGATTTCCACTTCAATCCCTCACGCGGCAGTTTGGAACTCTCTCCGTGACTCCGTGGCAAAAAAAAAATCAATCAAAGGCGAATTAATTATGCAGTTTGTTTAACTCTGTGTTCTCTGTTGTTTCTGCCTCTTAAATTATAAAAGCCTCTGTAATTCCTCGTAAGTTAATTTACAATTCACCCACTGATCATCAAAAACTGTATTTGTTTTTTTATAGAATTTAATAGCAGGTTCGTTCCATTCCAGCACTTGCCATTCCATACGTTTTACTTTATCTTTTTTGGCAACTTTAACAACGGCATCAAACAGTAATTTTCCATAACCATGTTTGCGCTCATTTTCGGTTACAATAATATCTTCTAAAAATAAACACTTTCCTTTCCAGGTGCTGTATTTATAATAGTAGAGCGCCAACCCAACTATCTTGCCGTCTTTTTCGGCTACAAAAAAATCAAATTGTTTATCGACACCAAAACCCCATTCTTCCATTTGGGCAACTGTAACTTCAACTTGGTTAGGGGCTTTTTCGTAAATAGCTAGCTCTTTTATGAGTGTTAACACGCTGTTTAAATCTTTTAGATTTCCTTTTCTAATTATTATCCCTTTCATAATGCGTAACTAAGAATTTTACTTATTTTAGCCTAATATATGAAAAAACAAATCAATCTTTCAAAGGGAGTTTTAACTCTATTATTCCTTTTATTCACAAGCGTTTTATTTTCGCAAAGAGACATGTTCACTGCCGAAACCTCTTATGATATTATTAATAAGGGCGTGAAACTTCACGATGAAAAGGAATACGATAAGGCCATTGAGCAATTTAAAAAGGTAAACCGAAATGATTCCGGTTACTACATTGCCGCTATTGAGTTACTTAACAGTTACCTTGCTTCAAAAAAGAGCGAGGAAGGTTTAGCTTATTGTAATCGATTGCTAACTATAAAAAATGATTACACGCCGAATTTTCTAATTTTTAAGGGAGATTTTTTAGATGAGCTTAAACGCACCAAAGAAGCCGAAGAAATATTCTTATTTGGGCAAAAGGAGTATCCTACTAACAATTCTTTTTATTACGAGTTAGGAGTTGTAAAAATGCGACAAAGTAAATATGAGGATGCCTTTAATTGCTTCATTCAGTCTATCCGCATCAATCCATTTCATTCGGCAAGTCATTACCAATTGGGATTGATGGCACATCGTCATAACAATATTACAGCTACCATGTTATCTACTATGTTTTATTTTTTATGCGATAATTCAAGTAAGCGCGCAAAACGAATGGTTGGGGATCTTGAAAAGATATCTAAACAAGAGATCGAACCAGATACAACACTTTCAACAAATATCCTTAAAGATCAAAATTCGTTTGAAGAAATAGAAAGTATTATTCGTTCTAAAGCAGCACTTGCGCCTAAATACAAAGGAAAGACTGACCTCAAATATGATCTTGTTAAGCAGGAACAATTAGTTATTGAAAATATTGGTAAGTATAAGGATGTAAAAGGTTTTTATAATGAAGTATATGGTAAATTCTTCGATGAACTTAATAAAGCAGGATATCTTGAACAGTATTTATATTTTTCTTTATCTGGTATGGAATTAGAAGAAGTTAATAAGTGGCGCGAAAAAAATAAATCGAAAATGACCGAGTTTGAAGCCTGGGCCTATAATTATTTTTGTGAGAAACTAGCAACCTACGACGAAAATTTAAATGGAGTAAAGACAAATGTGCCGCATTATTCTGCTAAAAGTAGGGTGGCAAGTGCAGGTATGAAAAATTCAAAAGGGGAAAATGAAGGGTATTGGAATTTTTATTTTACAAATGGTATAAAAAGATCCGAAGGCGCATTTAAAAACGGCATCAAAGATGGTTTATGGAAATATTATCATAAAACTGGTGATATAAAGGAAGAATCGATGTTTAAGAACGGTAAAGAAGTGACTTATAAATCGTACTATGAAAATGGAAATCCTAAAATTGAATTTCCAATGGACGGAGATCAAATTGATGGTGAACTTAAGTCGTATTTTGCCAATGGAAACGTAAAACTAACTCGTTTTTTTAAGCAGGGGAAAATAAACGGGATGGAAGTACATTATTATAGGAACGGTCAAAAAGAGATCTCTTATCTTAATAATGATGGTGTTTTTGATGGTCATATTGAAGAATTCTATGATAATGGCAAGCCGTTCACGAAATTTAATATCGTAAAAAGTGATCGCCAAGGTGATTATAAAGAGTTTCATAATGATGATAAGAGCACATTAAAAAATGAGGGGAAGTATGTTAACGGCAAACGTTTCGGTGAATGGAAGGCGTATCATTCAAATGGAAAAATATCGTGGGTTGGCTCGTACAATAAAGACGGCAAGAAAGATGGAACTTATAAGAATTATTTCTCAAGCGGTACAGTAAACAGTGAAGAAATTTTTGATGATGGAAAATTAAGCGGAACTCAGAAATATTACGATTATGATGGTGTATTATGGGAAGAGTATGTATACAAAAAAGGAAAGCTGCAACAGTACAAAGCCTTTAAAAAGGACGGTTCAGCAATTTGTGATACAAAGATAAACGGTAAGAATTTTAAAATCGTACAGTATCACCCATTAGGTAAAAAAAGAAGAGAAGGTTCGGTTTCTGATGGTGATTTGGATGGCGTATGGAAGTATTATACAAACTTTGGTGTATTAATAAACGAGATAAATTATAAAGAGGGGAAATATGACGGCAAATACACAACTTACCATACAAATGGACAAATAAGTAAAGAAACACCTTACGTGAATGATGTTCAAGATGGTTATTACACAAGTTATTTTATTAATGGAAAGTTAAAAACGGAAGGAATGCTGAAGGATGATAAAAAAATTGGAATTTGGAAATATTACAAAATTCATGGGTGTCTTGATAGGGTTTACTATAACATCAATGATGAATCGGAGGGGTGGAGTGAATATTATGATGTGAAGGGAAGATTAGATCGTGAGGAATTAGTAAGCGAAGGAGTTTTGATTCGCATGGTTTATTATGATACTCTTGGGAATGTTAGGCAGAACATTGATCTTAGTAAAGGTACCGGAGTTTTAGAAAAGAAGAATATGGCTGGTAAAATGATATTAAAAAAAGCTTTTGTAAAAGATCTATCTGAGGGGCCGTCTATTGAGTATTACTCAGACGGTACCGTTGAGTCGCAGGTAACATTTAAAAACGGTAGTAGGGAAGGAAAATTTACAGTGTTTGATGAATTAGGAAAGAAAGCAAGAGAGATGAATTTTTTTAACGATGATGTTACAGGTAAAAAGTTTGGGTACTATGATGATGGAAAAGTTGAGAGTTATTATACATATCTAAAAGATGATTATAATGGAAAGGCTGAAGTATTTCATGAGAATGGAAAGCTTTATAAAGAGTCAAACTATGAGGATGGAGAAATTCAAGGTGAATCGCCGGTTTACGACGAGTTTGGTGAATTGATCTATAGAAGGACATACCATAATGATCTTTTGGTAAGTTATACATACAAGGATGCTGCGGGTAAATTTCTTCCTGAAAAAAGTTTATCTGAGGGGGATAATAAATTAATTGCCTATTTCCCCAACGGTAAAAAATCAGTAGAAGTTGGATATACAAGTGGAGATATAAATGGCAAACGCGTAATTTATTTCTCAACTGGAAAAGTAAATATAGAAGACGAATTTTTTTATGATTCTGCTCATGGTTCTACTAGAGAATATTACTCTAATGGTAATTTGAAAGTAAAGGAAAATCATTATTATGGTGAGTTGGATGGAAAATGCGAATATTTTTATCCCGATGGAAAGATCAAAAAAGTAGTAAATTACTATATGGGAAGTCGCCATGGCTGGACCATATATTATGACGTTGCAGGAAAAGCTATAAAGTCTATTTGGTATTATAACGACGGTTCAATTTTTGTAAAATAAATATTATTAGAACATTTTTCTTCATATTTTTTAGTGTAGGCATACTGTTACTGAGATCACAGGAAAACCTGAATGTTGAAGATGTTTTAAAGAAATACCCGAACGAACTTATTGTATATATTACAAAAGATGAAAAGTATAATGTTGATATAGTTAAGAGTAAATTGCAGATAACTAAAACCTTTAGCGAGAAATTTTTAATATCGCGCAGTACCTTAAATATTATCAGGAATCTAAAAGTACGAACGTCTAGTTTTATAAAGGTAAGCGATATTCAAGCGTACATACATGTGTATAATGGAAAGAATCATTCGAAAAAAAAGTTGACTGATATTGTTCTTAAATCAGAGGACGATCTAAAGAACGGAGTGTTTTACGAAGGTGATGAATTTTATGTTATTAATTTCTTTGATGCAAAAGGAGGCGATATAATTGAAGTAAATTACAAAGAGACTTATGTGGAGCCTCAGTTTTTTGGCGCCTTATTTTTTGCTGAGTATTATCCGGTTCTTCACCGATCTGGATCTATAAGTTGCGCTAACGACATTAAGATCGTTAGGAAAGAATTTAATAATCAACAATTAAAATTTGATCCAAAGATCGAATCCGATAAAAAGAAAATCTCTATTACATGGGCTTTTGACTCTTTAAAGCCTATTGTAGATGAGGAGAAAGACGGTAGTTATAAAAATAAATCTTCTTATGTTTTATTAAGTATAGAGAGTTATAAAACGAAAGACTCTATTAAGCAAATAGCAGGAACCGCTAAAAATTTGTATGCTTGGTATAGTAAATTGCTTGAGAGTATTGACGTGATCGCAGATTCGAGTATTATAAAATTAAGCGACTCGCTAACAGTTGGGGCAAAAACAGATCTAGATAAATTGAAACGAATTTTCTATTGGGTAGAAAGTAAGATCGCTTACTTAGCATACGAAGATGGACTAGGTGGTTACATTCCCCGTGAAAGTAGCTTGGTTTGTAAAAGGAAATATGGCGACTGTAAAGATATGGCTAATCTTATTGTTCAATTATGCAAAACAGCTAAACTACCCGTGTATCCCACATGGATAGGGACAACTGATATTCCATATCAATTTTCGGAATTTCCTTCAGCTTTTTGTTCTAATCATATGATCGCCACATACATTACCGCTACTGATACCATTTTTTTGGATGCAACCGGCAGATTCTATCCGTTTGGCTTGCCAACGTCTATGATCCAAGGCAAGGAAGGGTTTGTAGGAGTTGACAAAAATAATTTTGTGATCGCCAAAGTTCCTATAATAAACAAATTAAAGAATATAATACATGATAGTGTTGTTTTGTCAGTAAATGAAAACAATGATATCAAGGGTCGTGGATATTACAAATTATCAGGCTACGAAAAAACAGATATGATGTCGTATTTTGAAGAGAAATCTTATGAATGGCAAAAAGATCACTTAGTGAAGTTATTGCAAAAGGGAAATAATAAATTTTCTATCGATACATTTAACGTTAAGAAGGTAGCAACCGAAGATCCTTACCTGATCACCTATACATTTACTGTGAAAAATTATGTTTCGGAGAATAAGGGTGAAAAGTATTTGAATCTTAATTTCTACAAGGACTATTTCGATCAATTCTTCCTTAGTGGACGTATTAATGCATTTTATCTTCGGTACGCCGGGAGGCAAAAGCTTACGGTTAATTTTGAATTGAATAATTATACTGTCAAAGAATTGCCCGAGAATGTGGAATTTAGAAATGAGATCATAGAGTATAAAGTAAAGTACCATAGTTCAAAAACAAATATTATTTTTGAGAATACGATAGATATAAATAAAATAAATATTCAACCTAGTGAGTTTACGGATCTAGGGAATGTTAGTGCCAACTATAAGAAAACAAAATCAAAACTTGTAACATTAATATCTAAGAAATGAAAAAATTGAAATACATAGGAACACTAACCTTGATTTTTTTTGTAAATGCTTTTTTGGCGCAATCATTTTATTACCAAGCGCATAATTGGGAAAAAACGCCAACAGTTTATAAGCCAACTGATGAGCAGAAAAAACAAGATATTATTATTGTTTTTGAAAAGAATTCGTACGAGATAGCTTATGATGCCGACGGACAAGCAGTGATCTATGAAACAATGCATACCCGTTATCATGTAAATAATCAAAAAGGGGTTGACGAAGTAAATAAGGGATATATGTCGATGAGGAACGTGATCGAAGAGATTGATCTTAACGCGCGAAGTATATCATCAGAAAATAAGATCACTTATTTAAATAGGTCAACTGTTAAAGCGGTTGATAATTTTGAAAATGCTGGGGCTTATAAAATTTTTGCTATAGACGGAGTAGAACCTAACTGTGATGTTGAAATAAAATACACTAACAAAAAGCAGTATTACACGTATTCGTATAATGTAGCAAGTAGTAATTATAAAACGTTGGAATTTGAAACGCATATCCTTTCCCCTAAAAATTTGGTATACGATATTAGATGTTATAATGGGCTTTCTAATTTTATTAAAGATACCACTACCACCGATAAAAATCACTGGATATTAATGCAAGGAAGCATTCACAGTAACAAAAAGGAAAAATATTCAGCATCTAAAGCCAATAAGCCTGCATTTATGTTTCAATTATCTTATAATACAGATAAAACTAAGGCCAAGATCTATAGCTGGGAAACTATTTCAAAGGAGTATTATAATTCACTTTTTATAGAGGATAATCTTAATTTAAAAAGTTTAAAGAAATTATTAGAGTCAAATAAGATATCTAGTCAGGAAACAACAGAAAAGAAGATCAGAGAGTTGGAGTCGTACATAAAAACAAACTTTGAGATCAGTGACAATTTTAAGAATTCTGATCTTGCCAAGTCTATCTCAGAAAAGAAAATTAGTGAACTAAATGCCATACGGTTATTTGTGGCTTCTTTCAAAATAATGGCGATTGGATTTGAGATCGCTCTTACAACTGATAGAGATCAGTTTAGATTCGACACTAAAATGCCTTCTTATATATATGTTAATGAATATGTGATGTATTTCGCTGAAATTGATAAATACATGTCGCCACTGGAATTTTCAAGCAGATTAGGTTTTCCAAATCCTTATGTGTTCAACAACGAAGGGCTTTTTATAAAGGAAGTGAGTATTGGTGATATTTCAACCGCATCTTCAAAAATAAAGGTCTTAAAGCCTTTGGATGTTAAATCATCATATCACAATTACGAAGTAAAGGCTGATGTTAATATAAGCTCTAGCACTCTACAATTGGATATTACGCAGAAACTGGCTGGATATTCGGCTTATTATTTGCAACCGATCTACAGGTTTCTTAACGATGAACAAAAACTGGAGTCGCGAAAGGCATATTATTTGAGCGAAGATATATCTACAATAAAAAACGCTCAAGTTTTAAATACCGATGAAAAAGATCTGTTTGTTAACCCAATGATCATAAAGTATTCGGTTGAGCAAAATGATTATTTGGAAGCGGCCGGCACCAAATATTTTTTAAAAGTTGGTTTACTTATTGGAAAACAAGAAGAGCTTTACCAAGATGAAGTGCGCATAAATCCTGCCGAAACTGGTTACCCACATTATATGAATCGCGAATTGATCATAAACATTCCAGTGGGCTATAAGGCTACTAACTTAAATGAGTTAGTTATAAAAAAAGTTTGTAATGTAGGCGGCGCGGAAGCTGCCACTTTTTCCTCCAGCTACCAAGTAAAGGATGATAAGATCATTGTTACGGTTTATGAGGATTATAAACGTGTTGACTATCCTTTGTCGGTATTTAATGAATTTAAGGAGGTTATTAATGCAGCAGCCGATTTTAATAAACGTACTATTGTATTTGAAAAACAATGATTTTATGAAAAAATTTAGTTTACTTATTCTTTTAACCTGTTTTATTACTGTAAATGGGCAAACAAATTTTGAGAAATATTTTAATGAGGCCGCTAATCTTTTTGATAAACAGGATTACAAGGGAGCAATTGATAAATTTTCTAAAGCTATTTCGTATAAGGATGAAGCTGCAAGTAAATATAAAGCGGCTGAGAGTTTTTTGTATCGTGGCTATTGTAAATTTAAATTAAAGAAATTTAAAGACGCCCACGAAGACATGTCTGAAGCCTTAAAACTCAAACCTGAGTTTTTAAAAGTTTATCAGTTGGAAGCAGATGTTTTTTTGGAGGAGAATGATCATGCTGGCAATATAAAAAACTCAGACGCTGGATTGAAGTATAGACCAAACGATCGGCTGCTGCTTTTTGCTAAATCGTATAGTTTAATTGTGCTAAAAAAGTATAATGAAGCCATTGATGTTTCCAGAATTGTGTTGAACGATGATCCCGGTGCAATTGGCGCCATGAAGCAAATTGCTAACTGCTTTTTGAGATTAAAACAATATGATAGCTCAGATGTTTATTTGAACGCTGTTATAAAGATGAACCCTGTTGATTTAGAGGCCTTTTATAATCTTGGTATTAGTAAATCCTATCAAAAAGATTATGACAACGCTAAATATTTTATAGAAAAAGCAATGAGTTTAGACTCAACTACAACCTATGTTGGTTATAATAATTTAGGATTCTTTTTAAAAGTTGAACAAGGCGATTATGCAGGCGCGCTTGAATTTTTTGATAAAGCTATTAGCCTTAAACCCGATTTCGCATTTGCCTATAGTAATAGGGGATACGCTAAATTAATGCTGGGAGATATAAAGGCAGCATTTAAAGATGTGAACAAGTCTTTGGATCTTGATAAAACAAATGCTTACGCGTATAAAAACCTAGCGCTTATTTATTTAAAAACTGGGAATAAAAAAGCAGCTTGTGAAAATTTTGCAAAAGCACTTAGTTTTGGTTATTCCGACATGTACGATGATGAAGTAGACAAACTTATTAAAGAGAATAAGTGCAATTAGGGATTTCCTTTAAAATATTTTTTTTAAAACTACTTTTTGAAAAATGCGCTTGATGATGAGTTCTGAAACTACACTTATGTAATCTTCCTCTTTGCCGTCCTTATCAGCGGGCAGGTTTTTTTGCAGCCGCACACTTAGCTGTTTTTCATTTATATCAACTCTGTAAAGTAATTGCTGAATATTAAAGCCCGCTTTTTTTTGGTGAGCTTTTAGTACAGTTATTAAACTTTGTTTTATAGGATTCAGATCGGCCGCTAAACCATCAATAAAATCATTTTCGCAACCGCATTCGCTCAGATCTTTTTTTAATTGCTGCTTGAATGCGTCAAAAAGTTCTTTTGAACTTAACTGATCTTTTATGCTTAACTCTTTGCTCATTATTTTTTAAGTAGCAAACGCTCAACCGGTTTTTTATTCACAATATGTGATTGAACAATCTCTGTAATATCCGCTAGTTGAACGTTCACATAAAAAACACCTTCAGGATAAATGGCAACCGTGGTACCAAAATCGCAAATGTCCATGCAGCCACTTTTGTTGGCACGTGTTTTTAAAACAATTTTCAGATCCTTCAATTGTTTTTTAAACTCTGCAACCAATTCAATGCCATGCGCCTCGCCGCAACTCTTTCGAGGACTATCAACACGTTGGTTTGTGCAAACAAAAATATGTACGTCGTATACCATATTGAAATATTGATTAATTTTGGAGAACCCATGGCAAAGATACTAATTACAGGCGGAACAGGATCAATAGGAAAGTACTTAATTAAGAACTTGATTAACTCTGGACAAGAGCCTATAGTTCTTACGCGAGGATCATTAGATCAAAAATTGCCTTATAAAGTATTTAAATGGGATCCTGATAAACAATTTATTGATGAGAAGGCGTTTGAAGGAATTGAACATATTATTAATTTGGCAGGCGCAGGAATTGCAGATAAAAAGTGGACTGCAAAGAGAAAATCTGAAATAGTGAGCTCAAGAGTAAATAGCAGTAAGCTGTTACATGCCTATTTAGTAAAATTGAATGTAAAGCCACTATCTTTTATTGGCGCAAGTGCTATTGGTATTTATGGTGCCCAAACAAGCGAACATGTTTTTACAGAGAATGATGTGCCCGCCAACGATTTTTTAGGAACAACGTGTAAGCTTTGGGAAGAAAGCTATGATCCTTTTATAAAAATGGGTATTAAAACTTCTATCGTTAGAATTGGTGTTGTATTAGAGAAAAACTCAGGCGCTTATTCTAAAATGTCTGCCCCCATAAAATATGGTTTTGGCTCTGCGTTGGGAAATGGAAAGCAATACATGCCATGGATCCATGTGAATGATCTGGTGAATATATTTTCGCAACTGATCTCTTCTAAACTTTCTATTGGAACATATAATGCTGTAGCTTCAGAGCACGTGAACAACCAAGGTTTTACAGAAGCACTTGCTAATTCACTTCACCGAAAAATAATTTTGCCAAAAGCCCCGGCCTTTATAATCAAAATGATCTTTGGAGAAATGTCGGCTGTGGTACTTGCGGGTTCAAGAGTAAGCAACATAAAACTCATTGAGAATGGTTTTAAGTTCCAATTTAACGACCTTAAAACTGCACTTTTGGACCTATCTAAAAAGTAAAATAGTAGCCTTTTCTTTACCGAAAACTACCGGCTGTTAGAAAAAACCGATCACTTAACGATTTCAGTTAAAAAGGGCAATAAACGCCTTTATCTTTATAAAAGAAATCGTTCTTTACCACATAAACACCAGGGCTTTTCAAAGGGCAAATATATTTAACCGTTATGTTTCCTACCCTCTGAAAAGCCCTTTTTTTATGTCTCTAAAGGAATTTTCTTCTTTTTTTTATGGAATCCCTCAATTTCTACATCTAAATAATAAAACCACCTAGATATGGAAAAGTCAAACATCGTTATAACCATCCCTGAGCCTTGTCACGAAGACTGGAATAAAATGTTGTCCAATGAAAAAGGCCTGCCTACCGGACAGGCAGGTAAATTTTGTAATTCATGTAATAAGTCGGTTTTCGATTTTTCTAACAAATCCGATTCCGAAATCAAAGATATTTTAATGGCTCAAAAAGATCAAAAAGTTTGCGGGCATTTCAAAAAAACACAGATCAATAGACCCTTGAATATAAGAATTGACTTAAGCAATTTACCAAAGAATATGAGCGTTACAAAAATGTTCACCATTGCTTTATTCATCACATTTGGCACATTTTTATTTAGCTGTACAGATAATTTAGGTAAATCAGTAGGTGAGATCTCTATTGAACAAAATATAAAGCCTGAAACAAAGGAAAAACATGAAGATGCCAAGGCTTTGGTTGGCCAGATGTTAGCTACAATGCCTCCTGATACGATGAGCAAAACGGAAAAGAATGAGGATACTGTTGAAGGGAGAATGGAAATAACAACGCACTACGAAACGCATGTTGCCGGTGGTATTTCTATTCAACATGATTATGTGATCGAAAAAATTCTTCCTATCGACTCACCTATAGTTGATTCACCAATTGTTGCTTTACCTAAGCCCGAAGAAATGATCGTTGGAATAATGGTGTATATGCCGCAAGAAGTAGATTCGGTTATTCCCAACAAAAAATTAGATTCTATAGTTATCGAAAAGAAAGATGATGCAGAGACAAAAGATATAAAATCCGATTTTATAGTGTACCCAAATCCAACTAAAGGAGAATTCACAATTAAATACGATCTTAGAAAACGCTCGGATGTACTGGTGGATATTGTAGATATTAACGGCGTAACCTTAAGAACCGTAGTGAATATTCAAGCGCAGCACAATGGCAAATACCAAGTACCGGTTAATTTAAGCGATCTGCCCAATGGGATTTATTTTGTGAGTCTAACTAACGAAGGTAAACGTAAAACACAAAAAGTTATATTGCAGAAGTAATATTGACTGATACCATTACTTATTTTCATTTATCCAATTTAAAGCCAATTCTTCTGTTGCGAACAATTGAAAAGGAAAAGTTGGTTTATGCTTTTTAAATTGATAATAAAACTTACCAAGAATACGTTGAGGTAAATTTCTTACAACAATGGATATTGATTTATGATTGCTATAGTTTTTGTTTTGGAACATTTCTTTGTTTCGTGCTTCTGGAGTTACTCCGCCATACATTCCCGGAATAACGAGTATATGGTAACGATCCTTACTATCGTTGGTTAATTTAATAACGGCAGCCTGCATCTCATCTTGGTCCTTAACATCAACCTCATATTCATTTAATTTGAAACGCAACTCTAAAATTCCTTCCTTTGTAATTCCAACAAAGGTCAATGATGTTTCTACGTAATCATTGTAAAGAGCTAGATCAACTTTTATAGAATTTGGAGTCACTTCAGTTCGGATTATTAGATGATATATGATTTTTGGAGGTTAAATATATATTTTATTTTGATCAAATACGATTTTATGAGCCTTCAAAAGTCTTATATTTAAGCAATGGATTTTATAGTAGAAACCATACAAGCCTATAGCGAAGCGCATACAGCGCAAGAAAGCGATTTGTTGAAAAAACTCAATCGCGAAACTAATTTAAAGGTAGGACAACCTCGTATGTTAAGTGGACATTTGCAGGGACGGATATTGAGTTTTCTTTCAAAATTAATGCAGCCTGAATTTATTATGGAAATTGGAACATATACAGGTTATTCTGCTTTATGTTTGGCCGAAGGATTAAAACCATCCGGTAAATTATTGACTATTGATCCAAACGAGGAAACAAACATCTTTGCAAAAAGATATTTTGAATCATCGCCATATTCAAAACAAATTGAATTGGTAAAAGCCCAAGCATTAGATATTATTCCAAAAATTGAGAAAGCCATTGATCTTGTTTTTATTGATGCTGATAAAAAGAATTATTTAAATTATTATATAGCGGTAATAGATAAAGTGAGAGCTGGAGGACTAATTATTGCTGATAATGTTTTATGGAGTGGAAAAATTTTGGAAGACGTTTTAAAAATGGATGCGGAAACAAAATTGATCCATGAGTTCAATGAATTTGTAAATAAAGATGAAAGGGTAGAAAATTTATTGCTCCCTGTTCGCGATGGTTTAATGTTATTAAGAAAAAAATAACTCTTTTAAATTTAGCTTAAGCAAAGTCGTCCTTCTACTTAGTTTATCTTGAGCTAAGTCGAAAGGCTCAGGATGACTTGCAAAAGGCAATAAAAATAGAATTATGATCATTGATTTAAGAAGTGATACGGTTACAAAACCAAGTAAAGCAATGCTGGATGCAATGATGCATGCTGAAGTGGGTGATGATGTATTTAACGAAGACCCAACCGTTTTAAAATTAGAACAAAAATTGGCAAAAATGTTCGGCCATGAAGCAGGTTTGTTTTGTCCGAGTGGCACAATGACGAATCAAATTGCTATTAACGTGCATACAAAGCCCGGCGATGAAGTTATTTGTGATGTGAATAGCCATATATACAATTATGAAGGAGGAGGAATTGCAAAAAATTCGGGTGTGCAGGCGAAATTATTAGTTGGAGATAGAGGAAGATTGAAGTTAGATCAAATAAAGGATAATATAAACGCTTCTTACGATTGGTTAACTCATACAGGTATGGTAGAGTTAGAGAATACTGTAAATAAAGCAGGAGGAAGCTATTATGCATTAAATGATATAAAAGAGATTTCAGCGTTTTGTCGTGCGTCCAACATAAAATTACACTTAGATGGTGCGCGAATATTTAATGCATTAGTAGAAACAAAAGAAAGTGCTAAGGATCATGGTCTTTTGTTCGATTCTGTTTCCATTTGTTTAAGTAAAGGATTGGGAACGCCATCTGGATCTGTTTTGCTTGGTAATACTGAGTTCATTCGTCAATCAAGAAGGGTGCGCAAAGTATTTGGCGGAGGAATGCGACAAGTTGGTTTTTTAGCTGCCGCCGGTATTTATGCTCTTGATCATAACATTGAACGATTAACTGAAGATCATAAACGCGCAAAGCAAATAGGTGGGAGCTTAGGTAATTTAAATTACGTAAAAGCTGTATTACCTGTTGACACTAACATTGTTATTTTTGATTTAAACGCCGGAATAACAGCCGAACAATTTATTGCTAAGCTTGCCGAGAAGAATATTAAAGTTGCTGCTTTTGGAAAGCAAACCGTTAGGATGGTGACTCATCTGGATTTTACTGATGAGATGCTTCAAAGTCTCTTAAAGGATCTTAAAAACTTGTCTTAAAAACCCAAAGTTTATTTTATTCAATTGAATATCAGTTTATTACAATTTAGTTTATATATTTATTTGGTTTATATTATAAACTACTTTACGTTTGTATCATCAAATTATAATAAACATGGAAAACAACGAATTACAAGCAACAGAAAGTATGGATATCATCAATAAGATGATCAATAGTGCAAAAAGCAAATTAGCCGATGATGGCCTATTAATTATTTTTTGGGGATGGTTGGTTACAGGCTCTGCCTTGATCCACTATACTACTTTAAAATTAAATATCAATCACGGTGAATTAGTTTGGGCCATATTAATGCCGCTAGGAGGAATATTTTCTGCTATATATGGCAGAAAACAAGACAAAAAGAAAATAGTAAAAACATACGTGGATTCTTACTTAAGCTATGTTTGGGGTGCATTTGGAATCGCTTTAGTGATCACATTATTTTGTGGTTCGCAATATGGCATCAAGCCAACTTACTTTTGTTTGATGATACTTTATGGTTTTGTAACTTTTGTATCGGGCGGGTTACTTGGTTTTAAGCCTTTGGTTTACGGAAGCTTAATTTCATTTGCTTGTGCCATCATTGCCATATTTTTAAATGAAACCGACCAGCTGCTTATCATTTCTGTGGCTCTATTAGGAAGTTATATCGTTCCCGGGCATTTATTAAGATCAAAATTTAAATCGCAGCAACATGTTTAAAGAACTTGACCCAATCTTGCACTCGCAATTACGGTTGGCCATAATCTCGCTGCTGGTTTCGGTTAAGGAGGCTGAATTTACTTACCTTAAAGAAGAAACAGGGGCAAGTGCCGGTAACATTAGTGTGCAGATCCAGAAATTGAAAGAGGCCGATTATATTGATATTGAAAAAAAGTTCAAAGATAACTACCCACTTACCATTTGCAAAATAACAACAAAGGGTATTAGCGCATTTGAATCGTACGTAAAAATTTTAAAACAATACATAAACACAAAAAAATAAAATGGAAACAACATTACAAAACGAAAGAGAACGCCAACTTTGGAAACAGGCGAAAAAAAGAGTAGGTTTTAAACGGCAACTTGCGGCTTATATGATCGTGAATACTTTTTTATGGGTACTTTGGTTCATTGGAGATAAGAATGAAACAATTACTTCGATAGAATTTGCCCCTTGGCCACTTTGGTGTACATTAGGATGGGGTATTGGTTTAGTGTTCAGTTATTTCGACGCTTTTGTTTTTAATAAACCGGATTCAATAGAAAGAGAATTTGAAAAATTGAAAGGGAAGATATAAACTACGTATTCGAACCTCAAAAAGTATTTTTTATTAATTGGGCGCCTTATCGGGCTATCACTTCAAGCTTGTTTGTCCTTTGCTATATTTGTCGCACTGCGGGGTCTGCGCAGAAAAAGCGAAGCCTCCTCGTAGCGCAAACATTACGCAAAGCCCTAAACAAGGCTTTTCGTTCTATCCCGGGCGCAGCATTAGGGTTTAGTTTGCACTAAAAAATATCTGCCGCT
>JAWXAS010000144.1:0-9254 GCA_034439635.1 Bacteroidota bacterium
ACTGCGGGGTCTCCGCAGAAAAAGCGAAGCCTACTCGTAGCGCAAACATTACGCAAAGCCCTAAACAAGGCTTTTCGTTCTATCCCGGGCGCAGCATTACGGTTTAGTTTACACTAAAAAAATATCTGCCGCTTTTTTAATCCTTTTTTACTTTTTTCGGTAGATTTTTTTCGCACTATTTTTAAACAAACTCAATAATAACAAGGCTTACAGAGTTTTTGAGGGGCGACTAATTAGTCATTTACTCCACACAACTTTTCCTAAATATAAAAGGCCCCGATCGGAGCCCTTATTTAAGTTTCATTAAAACATCTTTCAGTTTTTTCATTCCACTCACCGCAGTATCTTTTATTTGCTCAATATTTTGAATATGTTCTAAATTAAAATCGCCAGGATCAACCAACCATTTTGGAATTGTGCTTGGCGTGTAATTTACAAGTCCTGCAGCTGGATATACATTTAACGATGTGCCAATAACGGTGAACAGATCGGCTTTACCAACCATATCAATGGCAGGCTCCATTAAAGGAACCATTTCTCCAAACCAAACAATGTATGGACGCAATTGCGAACCTAACTCACAGGTATCACCAATTTTAATTTCCCAATTTTTCAAATTATAAATTTTTGAAGGGTCAAGTGAACTTTGTGCTTTTACAATTTCGCCATGCAAGTGAATTACACTCTTGCTCCCTGCTCTTTCGTGTAAATTATCTACGTTTTGCGTAATCACAGTAACATCAAATATTTTTTGAAGATCAGCAATTATTTTATGCGCCTCGTTTGGCTGCGCTTCCATTACTTGTTTTCTTCGCTGATTATAAAATAGTGTTACTAATTCCTTATTTCTTTCCCAAGCCTCTAATGTTGCTACATCCTCTACCTTATACTCTTCCCATAAGCCTCCGCTATCACGGAATGTTTTTATCCCGCTTTCGGCACTCATTCCGGCACCACTAAATATGATTAGCTTTTTCTTAGACACTTTACAAATTATCCTTTACAAATTTCAGTATTTTATTGTACACATGGTAGCGGGTTGGGCCTCCATAAATTCCATGATTTTTGTTTGGATACACCATCATATCAAAAGGAACATTTTTAGCAACCATAGCTTTTATCATTTCCATACTGTTTTGCACATGCACATTATCATCAAACGAACCGTGAATAATTAGGAAAGGATGTTTGATCTTATCTGCAAAATTTACCGGAGAGTTTTCTTCGTATCCTTTTTTATTATCTTTTGGCTTACGCATAAAACGCTCGGTGTAAATATTATCATAGTATTTCCAATTAGTTACTGGTGCAACTGCAATGGCAGCTTTAATAAATTCAGCACCCTTGGTAATCATTAAACATGCCATATAGCCACCGTAGCTCCAGCCTTGGAAACCAATACGTCCTTTATCTACATAAGATTGCTCGCCTAACCATTTTGCCACATCAATTTGATCGGATGTTTCATATTTTCCCAAATGTAAATACGTACAATGTTTAAATTGTCTTCCTCTTCCTAAAGTTCCTCGTCCATCCACACAAACTACAATATAACCTTCTAGTGCCAATAATTGATGCCACATATACTCCGTGCCTTCCCAATTATTATTACATTCATTTGCTCCGGGGCCATTATACGCATACATGTAAACAGGATATTTTCTACCCGCGTCAAAATTTGAAGGCTTTATCATAAAACCATTCAGTTCAATTCCTTCGGCATTTTTTACGGTAAAAAATTCTTTCTTTCCTAAGGAATATTCTTTTAGTTTTTCTTTTAAAGCAATGTTATTTTCTAACATTTTTACCGACTTGCCTTCTCCATCACGTAATTCATATATGGGCGGTGTATTAGCGTCGCTCCAAGAAGAAATATAATATTTAAATCCTGTAATAAATTCGGCGTCGTTAAAACCTGTCATTGTACTCAAACGCTTTTTATTCTTTCCATCCAATTTAACCGAATAAAGATCTCGGTTAATAGCGCCGTTTTCGGTAGAGGTATAAAATAAATTGCCCGATTTTGGATCATAACCTTTAAAAGCGATCACATCCCAAGGGCCACTTGTTAACTGTTTTATTAATTTACCTGTAAGGTCATACTCATATAAATGATTATACTCATCGCGCTCGCTTGAAATAATAAATCCTTTATCTCCAACAAACGTTAGGTCATCAGTAACATCAACGTATGTTTTTGCCGAATCTGCGTAAATCACTTTTGCCGAGCCATTTTTTGCATCTACAAAAAGCAATTCCAATTTATTTTGCAAACGATTTAATCGCTGTACAGAAAGAACTCCATCGTTATTGGTAAATTGTAAACGCGGGATATAAATATCAGCATTCTCGCCAAGATCAACTTTTACTGTTGCGTTTGGTGAAAAAGAATTTACATCGTAAACATAACACGTTACAATTGAATTGTCTTCACCTGCTTTTGGGTATTTGTAATTGTATTTCTCAGGATACAATTCTCCTTTATAGTAATCCATTGTAAAATCCTTAACTTTTGTTTCATCAAACTTTACATAGGCTAAATATTGCGAATTATTACTCCAGCAAAAATATGCCGCCTTGCTAAACTCTTCTTCGTACACCCAATCTCCCCAACCATTCTTTATCTTATTCATGGCTCCGTCTTTTGTTACGGTAATTTCTTTTAGTGTTACAAGGTCTTTTATGTAAAGGTTATTATCACGTACAAAGGCAATTTTTCTGCCATCGGGCGAAAACGTTGGAAACATGATCTTGCCCGATTCGCTTACAGGAATAGTTGTTTTTTCTTTTATATCAAATACATAATAATCTGCCTTACCCGAGCGACGATAAATGGGTTCAAAATTTTCAGTGAATAATAATTTATGCTCATCCGGACTAAATTGATAATTACTGATCTCAATTGATTTTGCCTGATATTTTACATCCTTGGCGCTTACAAGATCTCCTTCCTTGGTGCCGTTTTTGATCAGAAATTTTGAGATCTCATAATAGCCATCCTTTTCAATTACATCTGTATAACTCACTCCATCATTCATGGCATTAAATCCTTGAATGCCTTTTGCGCCAAAGGTGCTTTTCGACCAAACGTCCTCTAGAGTTATGCGTTGCGACCTAACATTAAATGATGCTAAGAGAACAAGAATAAGAAGTAGCTTTTTCATAGTATGCGTATTATATTTTATAATTTGTTAAGTATTTAAGGCGCTAAAGAAGGGTGTTTGACGTTTATTTTTACCCTGTGAATATAGCTATTTACCCGTAAAATTGATAGTTTTACTCAATATTTGTAAGAAATATCAACAAATACTACCCTTTTAGAAAAATAAATTGTTAGATTAGTAGAAAAATAAGAATCATGCAAAAATATCGCGCTGTAATTATAGATGATGAAGAGGATAGCCGCAGTAATACCAAGAGTATGCTCGAGAATTATTGTCCCGAAATTGAAGTTGTTGGCGAAGCCGGTAATGGCATGGATGGCAAGGTAAAAATACAGGAATTAAAACCTCACTTGGTTTTCTTAGATATTAACATGCCTGGCATGAATGGTTTCCAAATGCTGGAAGGTATTTATAACCGTGATTTTTGTGTAATATTTTTAACAGCCTATAGCGAACACGGTATAACTGCCGTAAAAGCAGGTGCTGTAGATTACCTTTTAAAACCGCTTATGCTTAGCGAATTACAGGGGGCTATTAGAAAAGTGGTTGAGCATTACGAAACTGCGGGTAAAACCCCAACGGGTAAATCAGACAAAGACAAAAATCTTGTGTTAATAAATCACAGCAAAGGATTTACACTTGTAGATTATAAAGATATTGTTTGGTTAGAAGCTAGTGATAATTATACCAACCTCTTTTTAGTAGGTGGCAAAAAAATAGTGGCCAGCAAAACCTTAAAAGAGTTTGAAACCATTTTACCTGCTACTATTTTCTTCCGCATCCATCGTTCGGCTTTAATAAATGTAGCTTTCGTAAAAGAATACAGTCACAACGAAGGTGGCGTAATATTAAGCGAGGGAACTCATGTAACCGTAAGCAAGGCAAGAATACACGAGTTTGCGGATTTTATTAAATCAAAATCAGTTTCTCCTAAATAAGCGGTGCTCCATATGCCATCCAAAAAGGTTTTTTGGCTATGCGTAGTTGTACTCATCAGTCAAATTTACCGTTCGCAAAATCTTAATTTCAACTATTACAAAGTTGGAACAGAAGAGGGCATGAATAGCCTTAACGTTTTTAATTTGCAACAAGATGCTAATGGCTTGATGCATGTAACAACCGACAATGGCGTTTACCTTTACAACGGGTATAGTTTTTCGCTTATAAAGAACGATCTTCCCAATCCCACAATTCTATCTTCTTTTGTAAAAGACAATTCCTCCATATATATCTCAACCACCGAGAGCGGAATTACCGAGGTTAATTATAAACAGCGTATTCAAAAACAAATTGGCCCTTCAAAATTAAATAGCGCCGTTGATCAGATAATTACAACGGATAGCTACATGTATATTTTAAGCACAACTATTCGGTTACAGATCATCGATCTTAAAACAAACAAAATTATTCCGGATGCTATTAAAGAAAAAGACAAGAATAATCAAGCGCATTGCATTTACAAAACAAAAGATGGTAAAATATTAGTTGGTCGCAGCGATGGGCTATACGAAATGGAAGGAAGTGTTCCTAAAAAAATTGACCTTATAAAAAATTTACCGGCCTATGCCCTTACCGAAAATAATGAAGGTGAGTTATTAATAGGTTCTACATCTAAGATATTTTTTGCAAAAGAAGGCAAACTCTTAAGAGAAATTATTCCAACGTACAAAACAAAAACAACAACCTACTTGCCAGACGGCGGAAATAGTATCAATAAAATAATTTGCGATAATTTTGATCGCATCTGGTTCTCCTCTTCGCCTAATCAAAACATTTATGTGTACACCAATGGCGCCACGCACGACGTTTTTAATGAATTGAACATCGCCCCAGTGTTAATTAATTGTATCTTCAAGGATCGCGACGAGAATATCTGGATCGCCACTATGGAAGACGGGATCTACGTAATTCAAAACACTTTTTTTACAAATATTTCCATTAATCCCGACGACAAACCTTTAAGCGTAAACAAAATTCATTTTAAAGATAATCTCATACTCACAGCAACCAGTAACGGTTTCTATGCTTACAATTTTATTTTGAACGAAGTTAAAACCATTTCGGAGCCGGATAATTTTATGAATCCCATCTTTGATATAAAAGACCTCGGCAATACCATCTATTACACCAAACGCAGTCAATTCGATATCTCAGGAAGCATAATTCTGTCGGGTAAGAACTCTTATAAATTTAAACCGCTCGTTGGCAAACTCGTTCATAAATTATCTAATGGCAACCTTATACTTTGCGACTGGATGGCTTATGTACTTTTAACCAATAGCGATGCTTCAAAAACATTAGATACACTTATTTCATTCACCGACTTTTCTACCAATGTATCTTCCATCTATTCTCATAACGATACACTTTTAATTGGAACAAATAAAGGTTTACGCATTTCTAATTTCAAATCAAAACAATACTCTGCCTGCGGTAAAAACCCCGATAAAAAAGTAAATGATATTACTATGATCCATGGTCAGTTAGTTATTTGTCACGATGACGGTATTGAATTTTTAAATACAGGCGAAGAAATAAAAACGTTAGGCAGTAAAGCATTAAACGGTGTAAAAAAGATCCGGGAAAAAAATGACGTGATCTGGATAGTAACCACCGACGGATTATTTATTTGTGATAAGAACTTGAATCCCATAAAAATTTACAATCGTTCTAATGGCGTTTCATCCAGCTTTATCAATGATATTTCATTCAACGATCGCTTCACCTGTATATCCACTTCCAAAGGCATTTCTATTGCCCAAACCAACGATATTATTCAACGCTCTACTTCCAGAGAAGCTGTTTCTATTGACATGATAAAAGTTAATGAGCGAAGCAAATACTATAATGGAAAAATAATTGAATTGGGTGCCAACGATAATGATGTGACGATCTTTTTTAACAGTCCTTATTTTAGTAGGCCAAACAAACAATATTTTCGTTACAAACTAGATAATAGTAATTGGGCGCCGCTTGAGAATACGGCCTTCAATATCCCTCCATTAGATGGTGGTTTGAAACACAAAATAATCATTGAAGTATCTACAGACAATATCAATTGGAGTACACCCACCGTTGTTGAATTTAGAAAGGAAGAGAAATTTACTGAATCAAAATATTCATATATCATCATTATTATTCTTGCTACACTTATTGCAACGCTGATCAGCTATTTGTTGATCAAGCGTGTGAAAAAGAGAGCCATGAAACGTATTGCCGATGAACAACAGGTTAATTTACTCAAGCATCAGGCGATGAATTCGTTGTTGAGTCCGCATTTTATTTTTAACTCACTAACTTCCATTCAAAATTATATCAACTCCAATAATAGTTTAAAAGCCAGCGAATACCTTGCAAAATTCTCTCGCCTCATACGCATGATCATTGAAAAAGCGGCTCAGAGCGAGATCCTTTTAAAGGATGAGATTATGCGTTTGAGTTATTATTTAGAATTAGAAAAAGAGCGTTTTAAAAATAAATTTGATTATCAAATTACAGTGGACGAAAAATTGGATGCAAATACAGTTGCAATTCCTAACATGATCATTCAACCTCACGCCGAGAATTGCATTATTCATGGTATTTTACCTAAAATGACTCATGGTAAATTAGATATTACTTTTAAGAAAACTGATGCCGGAAAATTATTGATCACCATTGAAGATGATGGCATTGGTTTGATAAAAGCCAAGGAACATTCAAAAACAGGACACAAAAGTTTAGGAACAGCCACCATTAAAAACATTTTAGAGCTTAACTCAAAACTTACAGGCAAAACACAATTGGTTACAATGGTAGACAAATCAACATTGGGAGAAGGAAAAAATGGTACAATTATTACGTTGGAACTGGAATTATAAAGACCAAGAGTTTAATAATTACGATAAATTCACAAAAACGTAAGCATGAATTTGGTAAATTAGCGGGAATAGGAAAAAAACTCACATATGTATTTATCGTTTTGGCCGGGCTTGCGTTTGGCCAAAAAGGCTATTTTGCAGATACGACAGGTGCTTGCGTTGGTGATAGTATATTTTTAAATCTTCCTGCTTCTATTGACAAGAAAGCTAAAATCATTTGGATAACTCCGCGCAACATTGAATACAATACCAAGCGAATTAACGCCAGCAAATATACCGGCAAATATATTGTTACAGTAACCGAGGGCACAAAAGTAAGCAAAGACAGTACTGTGGTGATGTTTATGTCAAAACCCAATTTTAATATTCGCGATACCATAGTTTGTAAAGGTGTGAGTTATTTGGCGGATGCGAAAGAATCAAAATACAAATACAGTTGGAGTACAGGTGAAAGCACACAGCGTTTACGAATTGATAATACAGGAAAATATTGGGTAACCGCCAACAACAAAGGTTGTTTGTACACCGATACGTTTAGAGTAAATGTAGCACCGGGCATACAAGTATCATTTCAAAATGAAATAACGTTTTGTTTAAGTGATGAACAAAAACCCTTGAGCGTAAAAATTCCGACGGGCACAAAAGTATTATGGAACACCGGAGCTACCACTAATTCTATTAACGCCACCAAAGAGGGAAGATATTGGGTAAAAACCGAAAGCAAAGTATGCGGCGTGCGTTTTGACAGTGTAAAAGTAAATTTAAAAGCCTGCGATTGTGAAATGATGATCCCAAACTCATTTACGCCAAACGAGGATAATAAGAACGATAATTTCTTTCCTGTATTGCAATGCGATTACAGTTATTACTCATTTACCATTTACGATAAATGGGGCAACCAAATTTACACTACCAATAGCATAAATGGTAAATGGGACGGCCGTTTTAAAGGCAACCTATGCGAAGAAGACATTTACGTATACAAGATAGAAAGTACCGAAAAAACCACCGAAAAAAAGGTGAACCGCAGCGGTAGGGTAAGTTTGATAAGGTAGTTGCTAAAACACCAATAAATTGTTAATTTTAATATGCCTATATTCCCATAAAGGTATAAAGAAAAATAATAAGTTACCCGGATTCGAAAATGCGAATTATTATATTGAAAACGGTTTAAAGACTGGTGAAATTATTGTTAAGCAACAAGAAAAAATAGAAGAGCTAACTTTATACATTATTGAACTTGAAAAACGAATGAAAAAAATCGAATTATTAATTAACAAATAGACAATTTACCGCTTTGTTAAAACCTATAAAAATATACATTTTATTATCTCTCCTTATCTTCTACTCCCCGATTGCGGGTTTTAGTAGTGGTCAGGATTCCTCGCTTCTTAAAAAAAACTTGTTTACCATTGGTATTTCAAATAAAACTATTCAAAATACTGGCTTAATAAATCAAAGGCTTGGAATAGTTTACAATATGACCTACGAAAGATTTTTCAAATCAAATCGCCAAAATCTTTTTTTTGGTTTTGGCAGCAATATTCAATTTAACAATTGTAGGTTTAGTCTTTCAACTTCTTCGTCTGAAATAAATAAAAATTCATTCACGTATACGGAAATTAAAAGTTTAGGGATAGGGGCATCAACTTCATTAAACTATTTCCATGATATTAATGAAAAAAGCACTCTTCTATTTAGAGTGAATCCTATTTTTGGTTTAGGTGAAGTTATTTCATCTAGCACAAGTGGTTTCAGAAACGATAGCTTATTATACGAAAGCAAAAGCCCGCCTTTTTCTGAAGTAGTAACAAATAAACAAACTTTATTTTCGATATTTGGAGTAAATTCTGAGATCGGAATTACAAAAAAAGTTACGCCTAAGAATTCAATACTCCTTTCTTTGGGTATGAATATAAGTAGCAGTATTTATAGCAAAATGTCCCTAGTAACTCGAATTGTCGAACCCACTTTTAGATTAGGTCTATTATTTTAAGATGAAAAAAGTTGTCATTTTTATACTTATTGTGAATACGTTTGTTTACTCCCAGAACAATATTATTCCAAATTATGATTTAGAAAAA
Source organism: Bacteroidota bacterium (assembly GCA_034439635.1). Lineage (GTDB taxonomy): Bacteria > Bacteroidota > Bacteroidia > B-17B0 > Aurantibacillaceae > Aurantibacillus. The sequence goes on from JAWXAS010000144.1 coordinate 9,109, forward strand.
GCTCAACCTGCAAAGTTTCCTCAATGCGATTATCAAACCAATTTAAATGCCTTTAATGCGGATATTGAAAACTGGAGAGTTGCAGAACATAATATAGATAAAGGTAGTAGAACCGCAAAAACTAATGTTTAAAAAGTTAATTATAT
>JAWXAS010000145.1:0-29371 GCA_034439635.1 Bacteroidota bacterium
AGATTAGCCATAAACTTGGGCTGGGCATTTGGTGTTTCTGTTGGTGGTGTTATTGCAAGTTATAGTTATACTTTATTGTTTTGGATTGATGGTATAACTAATATTCTTGCTGCATTGAGTTTGTTTTATTTTTTAAGGCCTGTTTTACAAAAAAAAGAAGACAAAGCAAAGGAACTTGTGTTGCAGCCAATACAGCAGTCGGTTTACAAAGACAAGTATTTTATGGCATTTGCTTTCTTCACAATGCTTTTTGGATTTTGCTTCTTCCAAATGTTCTCAACCGTGCCAAGCTATTTTAGAGATAGTTTACACTTGAGCGAAAAATATATTGGAGCCATTATGGCACTAAACGGTTTACTTATTGTTTTATTAGAAATGGTGATCATTAATTTTTTAGAAGGGAAGCGACATATCATGATCTACATTTCACTTGGAACTTTACTATGCGGTATTGCCTTTTTAATTTTATTACTTCCGCTTCAAGGAAAAATTATTTCTCTATTTATGATCTTAATGATAACCATTGGCGAGATCATTTCTATGCCATTTATGAATTCGTATTGGGCGGCACGTGCTAATGATAAAAACCGTGGGCAATACGCAGCCATTGTAACCATTGCCTGGAGCATGGGGCAAACTATTGGCCCTTACGCCTGCTCAAAATTAGTTGAGGCCAGTAGCTTTAATGTCATGTTTGTGGCACTAGGAGGCTTACTGTGCTTTACAGCCCTTGGTTTCAGCTGGTTAAAATCAAAGGATTAGAGGCCTTTATTTCCCTTCAAAATCTTATCTTTACCTATGCAATTCTCGTTTTTAAACGAACCTATTTATCAATTGATAGGAAAGTGCGCCGATGAACTTGGCGTTGAAGCCTATTTAATTGGCGGTTTTGTTCGCGATATTTTTTTAGAAAGACAAAGCAAAGATATTGATATTGTTGCAGTGGGTAGAGGAATAGACCTTGCCACAAAAGTAAAAGAGAGTTTAGGAGAAGAAGCGCATCTATCTATTTTCAAGAATTTTGGTACGGCACAAATAAAATATAAAAAATTAGAAATAGAATTTGTTGGCGCTCGTAAAGAAAGTTACGATCGCAACTCGCGCAAGCCGTTCGTAGAAAATGGAACTTTAAAAGACGATCAATTAAGAAGAGATTTTACTATTAATGCTTTGGCAATAGGTGTTTCCAAATTAAATTTTGGAAAATTATTAGATCCGTTTGATGGAATGAATGACATAACTAACAAAATAATTCGCACGCCATTAGATCCTGCCATTACTTATAGCGATGATCCATTGCGTATGATGCGCGCGATTCGTTTTGCCTCGCAATTAGGGTTTACCATAGAGGAAAATTCATTTAAAGCCATCAGCGAAAATAAACAACGCATTGAGATCGTAAGTAAAGAACGTATTACCGATGAGTTGAATAAAATAATTCTCTCCTCTACTCCATCCTATGGATTTAAATTACTATTTGATACCGGTGTATTGCATTTGATATTTCCGGAAATGGTAAAATTGCAAGGAACAGATACTTTTAAAGGATTATCGCATAAAGATAATTTTTATCATACTCTGGAAGTTTTAGATAATCTTTCTAAAAAAACAAACGACCTGTGGCTTAGGTGGAGCGCCATTTTACACGATATTGCAAAACCGGCCACTAAACGCTTTGAAGAAGGAAAAGGATTTACATTTCACGGACATGAAGACAAGGGCGCTCGGATGGTGCCCAAAATATTTGCCAGTTTAAAATTGCCTTTGAACGAAAAAATGAAGTACGTTCAAAAATTAGTGCAATTGCATTTACGACCAATTGTATTAGCAAAAACAGAAGTTACCGATAGCGCGGTAAGACGAGTTTTATTTGAAGCGGGAGATGATGTGAATGACCTAATGGCATTATGTGAAGCCGATATAACAACCAAAAATCCAAACAAAGTAAAACGCTATATGCAAAACTTTGAAATCGTACGAAAAAAACTCGTAGAGATCGAAGAGAAAGATCACCTTCGTAATTGGCAGCCACCTATTGGCGGTGAAGAGATCATGGTGTTATATAATTTAAAAGCCGGAAGAGAAATTGGTATTTTAAAGAATGCATTAAAAGATGCTATTTTAGATGGGGTAATAGAAAATAATTACGATAGTGCCAAAACTTTTTTAGATAAGAAATTTAGCGTATTAAAAAAATAATGCAATTCCATTTAAATTATAAACCCAAAGCATCTTCAATAAAGATCGATCATCAAAAAAAAGTGATGCTCATTGGCTCTTGTTTTGCAGAAGAAATTGGAAGCACTTTGGAGAAATTTCATTTTAATACACTTATTAATCCTAACGGGATCTTATTTAATCCTTCAAGTATTTACAAGTCCTTATTACTATTTATTGAAAATAATAAGGAAATCACCTCCTATATATTAGAGAGAGGCGGTATCTACTTATCCTTTCTTCATCACAGCAGTATTTTTGAAAAGGATAAAGATAAATTAAGAACAGAACTAATTAAGAAACAGAACGAAGCTCATCTTTTTTTAAAAGATGCAGATGTTTTGATCTTAACTTTAGGTACTGCGTATTCTTACATTCATAAAGAACATAATATCACTGTTGCCAATTGTCATAAACAAATGGCAGACACCTTTGAAAAAACGCTTTTATCTATAACTAATACTGCGAATGATTTTTCTAACTTAATTTACAAACTTAAAAACTTTAATTCTAAACTGAAGATCATATTTACAGTTTCACCAGTTAAATATTTAAAAGACGGCATTGAAGAAAACAACCTCAGCAAAGCAATACTTCTTCTTGCCATCAACGAATTAAAAAATAAATTTGATGTAGAATACTTTCCTGCTTATGAATTAGTGAACGACGATCTACGAGATTATCGCTTTTACAAAAATGATATGGCTCACCCAAATAACGAAGCCATTAAATACGTTTGGCAAAAATTTTCGGACACTTATTTTACTGAAGAAACGAAAAAACTGAATGTTGAATTACAGCAAATAAACTCTTCTGAAGATCATAAGATCTTATTTCCGGAAAGTGAAGATTCTAAAAAATTCAAAGAAAATTTAGAGCAAAAAAAAAGAGGACTTAAATCTAAGTACTCTTTTTTAAAATTTTGATCCTCCTCCGCCCTTCGGGCACCTCCGCAAAGGAGAATATTATTGAGCTTCTACTGACTTCGTCATTCGTTTACGAGTATTCTCATCTAAATGAATTTTACGCAAACGAATGTGTAATGGAGTGATCTCTACATATTCATCCCATTGGATATATTCCATTGATTCTTCTAAACTAAATTTTATTTTTGGAACTATGCGCATTTTCTCATCTGTTCCGCTCGCACGCATGTTTGTTAATTGCTTTTCAGTACAAACGTTTACAACTAAATCGTCAGGACGAATATGTTCTCCAATGATCATCCCCGGATAAATTTCTTCTCCAGCCTCAATAAAAAACTTACCTCTATCTTGTAATTTATCAATACTATAAGCTACTGCAGAACCTTTATCTTTACTAATTAATACACCTGCAATACGACTTGGAATATATCCTTTCCAAGGCTCATATGCTTTAAAACGATGCGCCATAATAGCCTCACCGGCTGTTGCAGTTAAAACATTATTACGCAAACCAATAATTCCACGAGCAGGTATTTCAAACTCAATATGAGTTAGATCTCCCTTTGGTTCCATTACTAATAAATTTCCCTTACGTTGAGTTACTAAGTCAATTACTTTACTTGATGATTCTTGCGGAACATCCACAGTTAACACCTCAATTGGCTCACACTTTTCTCCGTCAATTTCTTTAACGATAACTTGAGGTTGTCCTAATTGTAATTCATAACCTTCTCTGCGCATGGTTTCAATTAAAACAGATAAGTGAAGAATACCACGACCAAACACTAAATACGAATCAGGTGAGTTTGTTTCTTCAATACGCATTGCTAAATTTTTCTCTAGCTCTTTGAATAAACGATCACGTAAATGACGAGATGTAACATACTTGCCATCTTTTCCAAAAAATGGAGAGTTATTAATTGTAAATAACATACTCATGGTTGGTTCATCAATGTGCATGGTTGGCATTCCTTCCGGATTTTCAAAGTCAGCAACTGTATCACCAATTTCAAATCCTTCAATACCCGTAAAGGCACAAATATCACCTGTTTCAGCTTCTGAAACTTTCATTTTTCCTAAGCCTTCAAATACAAATAGTTCTTTAATTCGCGATTTTTGAATTTTACCATCACGTTTCACAACGCTCACCGGCATGTTTTCTTTAATAATTCCACGGAAAATACGACCAACTGCAATACGACCAATAAATGACGAATAATCTAACGAGGTAATTTGAATCTGCAACGTTCCTTCTCTTTTTGGTGCTGTAGGAATATTTGCGATAATTACATCTAATAAATGAGTTACGTCTGAAGTAGGTGTTTTATAATCAGGTCCCATCCAGCCTTGCTTACTTGACCCATAAACGGTTGGAAAATTTAATTGATCTTCAGTTGCCTCGAGGTTAAAAAATAAATCGAAAACACTATCGTGCACTTCTTCAGGACGACAATTTGGTTTATCAACTTTATTAATAACTAAAATTGCTTTTTTACCGGCAGAAATTGCTTTTTGTAAAACAAAACGTGTTTGAGGCATTGGTCCTTCAAAAGCATCCACTAACAAAATAACACCGTCCGCCATGTTCATTACACGCTCTACCTCACCACCAAAATCGGCGTGACCAGGAGTATCAATAATATTAATTTTAGTTCCTTTATATTTAACGGAAACGTTTTTTGCAAGAATGGTAATACCACGCTCACGTTCCAAATCATTATTATCTAGAATCAATTCTCCGGTTGCTTGATTTTCGCGGAATAAATTACATTGATGTAAAATTTTATCTACCAAGGTAGTTTTACCGTGGTCAACGTGTGCAATAATGGCAATGTTTCTAATTTCAGACATGTTTGTACTTTTTAAGGCCGCAAAGATACAACTATTTTGCTATTAAACCAGAATTTAAGGGCTCTCTATCAGTAGTTTAGGCGCAATTGGGCTAAAATTTGGCGTATTTAGAGTTAAAGATTGGCTTTTTTAAAGGTTATCCATTCAACTCGCTGCCTCGGCGGCAAGCAATTATTAAGCGCATCAAGGCTAAACTGATCTTCCTAAAATAGCTTGAACCAAGCCCAGGTCATCAAAAGAAGCGGGTTTTGTAATTTCCTTCATCTTCAATTTTTTTAAAGCAAGCGCTGTGGCATCGCCCATGGCAATTAATTTTTGATGGGGCTTTGGTTTATTTTTTTCAAAGAAAGCTTCTACATTACTCGGACTTGTAAATACTAAAATATTGTATGTATCATCTAATTCAATGCTGTGTTTTACTGTAAAATAAATATTCAAATCAATGGCATTATCACTTTTAGGCATTTGCCATTGCACAGTACGCATGCTATCTTTTGCAATAGGAAAAAGAACTTTACTGCTCCCTACTTTTGCTGCAAATTGTTTACCAATTAATTTTGTATCGGTTCCTTGTCCAATAAAATCGGCTCTATAGCCAAATGATCTTAACTCTTGCGATGTAGAACTTCCAATGCATCCAAATTTTACTTTGCCAATATCCGGCTTTTGCCCAAGGAAATATTTTACTGCGTGTTTGCTGCTAAAAAAGATCCATTCGGTAACGGGTAGTAGTCTTATTTTAATTTCTTTGAACTCGATCAAGCTCTTTCCTAATACATCAAATTTTAATTTACCCAAAGCACTTGGTAAATAATCTTTCTCTCTAAAATCCTTTGATACAAAAACTTTTTGTGGTTTCAAATTCGTGTAATGATTTACAATTCTTTCGGCCAGATCTTCAGAATTTCCAGTTGCAATGTATAGCTGAACGGGTTGTTCGTCCCACTTTTTTGCAATGCTTACGTAGGTATGAAACACTGGTCTATCTTCGTGATCAAATTCGGTATCAACATAAACTCCTAAAGGCAATTGACAACCGCCTTCCATTAAATTCAAAACGCCACGTTCTATTCGCACTTGTGTTTGTACATCAATATCTGTAAGATCATCAAACTTATTGAACAGATCATCATCGTCTTCCCGAATTTGCCATGCTAAAACGGCTTGTGCAGGCGCCGGTACAAATACTTTTGGATCTAATACCTCTTCGTGAAATTCGCTTAGATCTAACTCCAAACGCTCAGGTCCTGCAAGCGCAATTAAAATAGCATCCATTTCACCTTCCTTTAATTTTTTTATACGTGTGGGAACATTACCTCGCAGATCCTTTGTTTCAACATCGGGTCTAAATGCTAGTAGCTGCGATTTGCGACGTGCCGAAGATGTTCCAACAACTGCGCCTTTTTTTAAAGAAAATTTCTTATCCGGGTCTACAGATGTTTTTTTAATCAATAATAATTCGGAAGGGTTACCACGCTTTGATACACCGGCAATAATTAAACCTTCAGGATTTGTTGTTAACAGATCTTTATGCGAATGCACTGCCAGATCAATTTCCTTTTTTAATAAAGCGTCTTCTAATTCTTTGGTAAAAAAACCCTTTCCTTCCAGTTTATCAAAACTTGTATTCCACTCTTGGCTTTTATCTCCACTGGTCTCAATGATCTTGAGCTCTACCTCGCAACCTTTTCCTTCCAATAATTCTTTGGTATAGTTTGCTTGCCACAATGCTAAGTCGCTGCCACGGGTGCCTATGATGATCTTTTTCATGAATGTTGTGCGAAATTAAGGAATTTTATTCATCCTTAAGGAATACCTCTTTTGCTGTTTTCATTGCCACAGCATTGTATTTTTTTTCGATATACCCAATTACTTTATCTAAAACCTCTTTACTATTGGTATCTAGCTCACTTATCTCTTTCGCAAAAACTTCGGTTATTGCTACATCTTTAATGGCGCGTACTTGTCGCGGGATCTCACCAAAAGCAAGCTCTACCCTGCGTTCTTTTTGCAAACGTTTGAATTCTTCGAGTTTAAAATTAATGATCTCTTCACATTTAGTCATTTCTGATAAACGCGAATTCATATTTACTTCTGCTTGCTCTTTTAAGGAATTTATATCAATATAAAACGATGGGTATTCTTTTACAACACTTGCTTCTATTCCTGCAGGGATAGAAAGATCAATCAATACTTTTTTATTAGTTTCATTTTGAAGCAGCGATTTGTAAATGTTATGTGTAATTATAGAGTTTGAAGCTGATGTACAAATGATCAATACATCAAAACCTTTATTATACGACTTCAGATCTTCAAGTGACTGAGCTGTTCCGTTCAACATTGTAGCAAGCTCCTGAGCTTTGCTTAAAGTGCGATTGAATACAGTAAAATTAGCGAACTTATGTTTTTGAAGATAGTTAGCCATTTTGGTATTGGTTTCCCCTGCGCCAACAATCAATATACGCGCATCGGTTCTAATTCCAAGATCACGTAATTGACGATATGCTAATGACACAACGGATACGGGATTTTTTGCAATATCCGTTTGAGTCAAAATTTGCTTTGCGGTTTCAATAGTTTGCTTAATTAAGATGCGAATAAAATCGCCTGTTAACTTCATTGAATTACTTAGATCGTAAGCTTTGCGTAATTGTGTAATGATCTCGCGCTCGCCAACCACTAAGGAATTTAATGAAGACGCTACTTTAAAAACATGGCTCACTGCCGCTTCATAATTTAGAACTGAAGCTTTAGAAGCTAGTTCCTCGATAATACTTTTTGGAAGTGCGGGATTTATGGTAGAAATTACCTTTTCAATTATATAAGATGAGATCTCATTCTCGGTACATACATAGATCTCAACACGATTACATGTACTCAGGAACATTAACTCATCAAACTGGAAATTAGCTCTTACAGGTCCTAAAAGTGAGGCCTGTGTGTATTCATCTAAATGCAATTTTCCTACCAATTCTAATGGCAGATTTTGATGATTGAAGGATATGACCTTAAAGTGTTCCAATTCGGTCAAAGTTAATAAAACACTCTCTTTCTTGTGTCATTCTATTGTCATTACCGGGATTTGGGGAAAAAACATGAAAAACGCCAAAAACCCCGTCAAACATGAGTTTGAGCGGGGTTTTTAATGAACTAACAACAAATGATATTCGTCAGCTTTTATATCACTTAAAATCTACAACGAAATATTAAAAATTACTTGGCTGACGGCTTTTTAGCTGAATTGATGTAGGTATCCAATTCAGTTTTTGATGATTCAAATGTTAAAGCATCGTTTATCTTGTAATAATTTCTTTTATCAGTAACACGGCTATAGCCATATTTTGCAAGATCTAATTTTGCCTTTTCAAAACTAAGTAGCTCCATCATTTCCTTAACTTGCTCGGTTGACATACAATTTTCATCCACAACCTGTTTTGCTATTTTGAGTTTCGTATCGTCTATTCCACCCGTATTAACTGATTCTTTAGCACTATCAAAATCTGCAGCGCTCATTGGCGTTGAACACCCTGAGGCAACCGTTGTGGTGCTACTTTTTTCGTATACATCAACAGCCGGTTTTGTTTTGGTTGAAGAAGTTGTTGCCGAATTTTTTGTTGTGCCGGTTGTTGAATTACTCGATTTAACGGTAGATGAGTTATTTGATGTTGTTCCACCCGAAGATGTTGTAGTAGTTGTAACAGTTTGAAAAGTGGTTGTTGATGTATTATCCATTCCACCCATATTATCATTGATATTAATGTTCACACCTAAACCATTCATGTTTACGTCTACGTTTGTAGTGTTTGCATTAGCGTTATTTACGGCGGTTTTAGTTTCGGTTACAGTTTGATTTACCTGAACATTTGTATTTCCCGAAGTGCCATCGTCGGCTACATTAACATTACTCGAATTGTTTACTCCATTGTTTACTACATTATTATTTGTTGTAGTAGGTTCGGTTGTGCTATAATGTACTACAGTTTGCTCAGGATCTGCTTTTGTTTGAGGACCAATTGCAACGGCGCTTACAGGGCGAGCTTTGTAGCCTCCTTTTTTCTTGATGCCAACGCTAAATACAAATTCGTGATTTTTTACCGGCTCACCACCTTGCATAAAATAAATGTTTTGATCAACAACACCTTTGGCTTTGTCTTCAAACACAATTTTTGCTTTGTAATTTGGCTGAATAAGATCAGTAACCTTTACATTGGTTTCTGCTTCCAGATTTTGCTTTACGCCATTAATGATCAGGAAGAATTTTTCTCCGTTATCGGAAAAAACAACAAGGTTGTTTTGTGCGTTAATTCCAATGCTTGTGAAAAGGAATGTTAGTGCTAGAATTTTTTTCATGTTTATGTTTTTAAGTTTGATACCAAGAACAATTCAAACGGCATGCTAAACTTTTTTGTTAGCGAAAATTTTGGTTTTTTTAACACCTATTTACCACTTTTGCTTCCATCGTAAGCCCACTTAATATACATCGAGCCCCAGGTGAAACCCCCGCCAAATGCAGAAAGTATAAGATTGTCGCCGGGCTTTAACCTTTTTTCATAATCCCATAAAAGTAAGGGGAGTGTACCTGCGGTTGTGTTGCCATATTTCTCAATATTCATCATTACTTTCTCCGTACTAATTCCCATTCGTGAAGAAGTTGCTTCAATTATGCGTTTATTTGCTTGATGCGGAACTAACCACGTGATATCGTTAGCAGTTAATTTACTTTTTTCCATCATTTTAGCGCTCACCTCGGCCATATTATAAACGGCGTGTTTAAACACTGCTTGACCTTCTTGATGCACAAAATGCTTACGATCATTAACTGTATCATGCGATGGAGGCAATAATGAACCGCCCGCTTTCATATGCAAGTGCACGGCGCCGTTTCCATCGCTATGCAAAATAAAATCCTGTATGCCGTTATCATCATTGCTTGGTTCTAAAAGAACTGCTCCGGCTCCATCTCCAAATATCACACAGGTTGTTCTATCTGTGTAATCAATAATGCGGCTCATCATATCGGCACCAACGATCACTACTTTTTTGTAGCGTCCGGTTTCAATAAATTGCGAGCCAGTAGCTAATCCATAAATAAATCCTGAGCATGCAGCACCAAGATCAAATCCCCAAGCATTTTTAGCGCCAACTTTAGAACAAATAAGATTAGCAGTTGCCGGAAATACCATATCTGGTGTTACTGTTGCTACGATCAACAGATCTATTTCCTCGGGGGAAATTCCTCTTTTTTTACAAAGCTCTTGAACAGCTTTAGCACCCATATCAGAAGTTGCCTTGGCTGGGTCGTTCTCGATGTGTCGCTGCTTAATTCCGGTTCGGGTAATTATCCATTCATCTGTTGTATCTAAAATCTTTTCAAAATCAAAATTAGTAACAATGTTATCCGGAAGAAATCCCCCAATGGCGGTAATAGCGGCTTTACTCATATATCAATTAAAGTGGGTGTTTATCTTTTCATTCAATCGTGCTTCAATAACATCTTTGGCAAGCACAACCATATTTTTAAATGCAACAGGGCTAGAAATTCCATGGCCGATCATTACAGTAGAATTGATCCCAAGAATTGGTGTACCGCCGTATAATTCGTAATTAAATTTATCAAAGTATTCATCGCTGCGTTTGCGCTTCATGATCAATCTGTAAAAAGCCTCTGCGGTTTTTAAAACTACATTGCCAACAAATCCATCACATACAACTACATCAACTTTATCTCCAAACAGATCACGGCCTTCTACATTTCCAATGAAATTAAAATCCTTTGTTTCCCTCATGAGATTGTAAGCCGATTGTGTAACAAGGTTTCCTTTTTCGGCTTCTTCGCCAATATTTAATAAGCCTACTTTTGGATTTTCTATTTTATGAACTTCTTTGGCGTAAATAGAACCTAGAATACCAAATTGATATAATACATCCGGTTTGCAATCGGCATTTGTACCCACATCTAGCATGATACCAAATCCTCCGTTTATTTTTGGGAGAATGGTGGTAATACAAGGACGAATAACTCCAGGGATTGCCTTTACTGAGAACATTGAACCAACCAGCATTGCTCCTGTATTTCCGGCGCTAGCAAACGCATCTATTTGTTGTTCTTTTAATAATTTAAACCCAACAGCAATACTGCTCTGTGGTTTTTGAGAAAAAGCTTTTGTTGGATGTTCGGCCATTTCAATCACCTCTTTGGTGTGAATATACTCAAACGCGCTGTCATCTACTTTATTTTCTTCGAAATACTTTTGTGCATAATCCTTATCGCCAATCAAAACGATCTTTACTTCTGGAGGAAGTTCTTTTAGAGCGAGGACAGCACCATCCAAACAATTTTTTGGTGCAAAATCACCACCCATTATATCAAGTCCAATTTTCATAAATAAGCGATCAATAAATATTCTTAATTAAGAGCGAGTTACAATTGTAAAACAAAGTCGAAAAGTAACAAATATCCTCGAAAAAACGTAAGAATTGTTATTAACTGTTCACAAAGGGATTTTTAATAAAAAAAGCGGCATAAAATGCCGCTTTTTTAGACTTCTTTACCTGTTTAGGCAGTAGCTTTTTCCATTACTACTTTTCCTTTGTAATATAGTTTCCCCTCGAACCAATAAGCGCGGTGCATTAAGTGTGCTTCCCCGGTTACAGGATCTTTTGTAATGGTCATACTTGGTGCTTTATATGTAGCACGGCGCGAATCTCTGCGCGACCTTGATAGTTTTCGTTTTGGATTTGGCATGGTTTCTTATTTTAATTCTTGTTTAACTTAATTTTATTTAGTTTCTCCCAAATAGGATTTGTTTCTTCACTTTCTTCAGGCCCACTATTCTCATTGAGTTTCTTTAACATGCTGTTATCGCATTTAAATAACTTCTTATCAATTTCGCAAGGTACTTTTCTTGCTGGAACCGCGGTTAAAATATACTCGTAAATATACTGAGTAATATTTAAAGCCGTTTCTCCTTCTGGCACTGCCATTATATCATCAGTGCTTTCGCTTGAGTTTGCGTATTTGATAACCAATTTTTCTTTTCCGGAAATCGGAATATCAAATCCTTTCAAACATCTATCGCAATCAACAGCTACAGTACCTTGCAAATCAAAATCGATCTGCATTGCATTGTTTTGTTTTAGCACTACTGCTTTTACCTTTACATTAACATCATTCACTTCTGATGCTTCATGCTCTTTAAAGAACTTACCGGTAACTTCGAACTCAAATTCGTGATTACCAACAGACAAGCTTCCCGTATGTATTATGTACTTCGTTCTCCCCATACTCGTCTGTTCCTATGAAAAAGGGATGCAAATATAGGTTTTTTCCCGAATTAGTACAAGTATTTAAAGGTTCTGGTAGTCAATAAACTACCGCTTTTTTGAGATGGCTTGTTTTTCGGTGGTCTCGGCCTTTGCATTAAGGTTCACTTGTTCTTCATTTATTGCTGCAAAAGGCTTATAAATAAGGCTGGATAAGGTTTTTGGATATTGAAAGGTTAAAAAATGGTTGCCTTCTTTTATCAAAACCTTCCTTTTTTGGGGCCCACAAACCAAAGAATCGCAGACCTTATAATTGGATGGATGGGCCACCCAATCCTTTTCACCGGCAACTATAACCGTGTTAGCTTTTACTTCGGGGTAAAACGCTAGTAACTGTTTCATTTGACTAACATGTGCGTATTTTTCCACAGTAGCCACATTAAGGGCTTTAGGCAACATCCATTTTACAAAGAAAACTTTTCCTAAGCCCGAGAACCAATACATTTTTTCTTTGTATGGAGAGATCACGGGTGAAAACAGATACAGGCTTGTGCATCTGCGTTCATTCATAGCGGCCAAAACCGCGGCAATTGGTGCGCCATAAGATCTTCCTGTTATAAGTAATTGTTTATTTGGAAATTGATCAATAACAGATTGAATGGAACACACTTGTTCCATAATATCTCTTTCGGCTTTTCCATAATTGCTTTTTCCATAACCTAAACGATCGATTGCTATCACATGAAAATTAGTTCTAACAGAATCATCATCGGTAAAATTCATCCAAGTGTACCATGCTCCGGGTGCTCCGTGTATCAATAAAAGTAAAGGCTTACTTGAATCGCCAAACTCTACGTAATGTAATTTTTTTTTGGCGTAATTTAATGAATGATGAACGGGTTTGAAATTCTTTTGCGCGTAATGCTCTTCAAGTTCTTTGTCGGTTAAGATATATTTTGAAAAACACGAATTAAGCGATAAAGCAATTAAAATTCCAACGCCAACTATTACCAATCTATTCATTTAACTGCAATAAAAAACCCTTTGCGATTACAAAGGGTCTGTTTAAAATATTATTCTAAAGTGCCGTTGCGCGCTGCTTCTTTTTTATAGCGAACAATGCGCATGCACCAATAAGCCAAAAGGATAATGATAAAAGCACTGATAAAAACGTTTGGCCCATGGCCTAAAGATTTCATTCCTTTAAATATCCATTGAAAAACTGCACCAGTTCCTTCAAAAATATCTGTCCAGGTTATCATTAATGTCTTCATAACAAAATTATTTAAATAAGATTATTAGTTTTAAGTTTACTGCAACAAATATAGTAAAAGATTTTAATTAAAAAAATCGTGCTTGCTAACAGGTTCAATAAGGGTTTCAGGGGCAGCATCACCACGCTGCTAGTCATCTATCTTCTTGTCTTTTCGCTCTCGTTTTTCATCCAAAAAAGCACCGAATTATCCTTTTATCCCAATATTTTTTACAACTATTTGGCATCTCAAATTCAATCTCCATTTATCATCCTTTTGATCAACCATTTTTTGCTCATTGTGGGCCTTTCGTTAGTTGCGTTAATTGTTTCTAATGAGGAAGTAACCGATAAGCTGAACTATTTTCCAGTGCTTGTTTTTTTTGCTTTAAACATTATGATATTGAACAAGGACCGGATCTCACTTTACCTACTTAGCAACATCATTATACTTTATTCGCTTTACCAGATCTTCAATACATACAGAAAGGATCAAGTACTTAGCCAAATATTTAACGCGTGCTTTTTTTTATCGTCTGCACTTTACCTTAATATTGCCAACATATTTCTGTTTCCATTTATTTTTATTTCGTTGGCGATCTTACGTCCGTTTAATTGGCGCGAATTTGTAATGGTGATCATTGGATTTATTTGCCCAATATTTATTTATGAATGCTTGAGTTATTTATTCGGTTTTAATCAGTGGTATATATTTGAAAATTTAGCAGAGCTGTTTTCATACTTCAAAAAGCCAGCGCTTACTATTGATTTTGTTCCCTTTCTTATTGTTACCGCTCTTTTATTTGTATTTAGCATGATCAATATAATGGCTGACGGACTTGGCAACACCGTTAAAAAACAAAAAGCCAAAAGTTGCTTCCTTTGGTTCACCATCCTCATTATTCCTTTATTCTTTGTTTCAGGATCAGGGTATTTGAATATTATGGTACTCTATTCTATTCCACTTTCCTTTTTGATAGGTGATTTTCTATTCTCTTTGCGAAGCGCAAAACTTGTAAATATTTTGCTGCTTCTTTTAATCCTGTCGACCTTATTTTATATGGTTAAGAAAACAGCGTTTCTTTAAAAAGGATCCACATTTATTTGTACAATAAATTTCCATTTTTGATGTTCGCTATGCAATTGGGTGATGCTGTGCGACAAAAATTCGCGCATCCATTTACCCGAAACCTGCTTATCTAGTTTTATAAGAATTCGCTTAGTGTACATATTCCTGATCTTTGCTATTAAAGGGGATTCGGGCCCCAGGATCTTGTTTTGCAAGTGCTGTTTTAAAACTGCAGCTAATTTATTTGACACCTCATTCAATTCATCCGTATCTTTTGAAAGAACATTTAGTTCGATCAGTCTGCAAAAAGGAGGGTAATTAAATTGGTCGCGCTCAAGCAACTGATCAATATAAAATTGCTCTTGATCACCTTCCACTAACTTTAAAAGTACGGGGTGTTGCGGCTGATTAGTTTGGATAAATAATTTTCCTGGATGATTTTTTCTGCCTGCTCTCCCTTTTAACTGTGTAAGAAGTTGATATGCCCTTTCAAAACTTCTAAAATCAGGGAAATTAAGAACAGAATCTACATTGATAACGCCAACAACACTTACATTCTCAAAATCCAATCCTTTTGTTACCATTTGCGTTCCAACCAAAATATCTGTTTGCCCACTTTCAAAATCATCAATCATTTGCTTGTGGGAGTGTTTACTGCGGGTAGTGTCTAAATCCATACGCGCTACTTTTGCTTCTGGAAATAATAATTCAATCTCCTCTTCAATTTTTTCGGTGCCTGCCCCCTTAAATCTAAGATCATTACTTCCACACGCAACACACGTTTTTGGCACGTTGGTATTATATCCACAATAATGGCAAACCAATTTATCTTGATACTTATGGTAGATCAAAGGCACATCGCAATTTTGGCAATATGGTACATGTGCACAAACATGACATTGGGTATAAGGAGCGAAGCCTCTTCGGTTTTGAAATAAAATTACTTGTTGCTTATTTTTTAATGCATTATTTACGGCGTCAAAAAGCATTGGCGTTAATATGCCTTTCATACTTCGCCTGTCTTCATGCTCCCTGATATTGCAGATCTCGATAGGAACTTTACCTGTATTGGTAAACGGATCGCTTAATTCTACCAAAGCATATTTTCCAGTTTTTGCATTTTTGTACGTTTCTAAAGCTGGAGTTGCCGTTCCTAATAATACATTTGCCTTGCAATTTGCTGCTAAATAAATAGCGGAGTCGCGCGCATGATACCTTGGTGCCGGCGAAGATTGTTTGAACGAAAAATCGTGCTCTTCATCAATGATGATCAAACCCAATTGCTTAAAAGGCAAAAACAAACCCGACCGAGCCGCCAAAATAATTTTATAGTGCGAATCAGAACTTTTGCTTTGCCCGGTTAAAATATTATTCCAGATCTCCACACGTTCGTTCTCACTAAAACGCGAATGGTAAACGCCAACCACTTCTCCAAATACAGCGCGCAGCCTGGTGATGAGTTGTGTAGTTAAAGCAATTTCAGGCACAAGATATAATGCTTGCTTTCCACTATCAATAGCTTGTTGAATGAGCTTAATATAAACTTCTGTTTTTCCACTTCCCGTAACGCCTTTTAAAAGCGTGATCTTATTTTGATCAAAAGCTGAATTTATTTCATCAAATGTCTTTTTTTGTGAAGCGGATAATTGCTTATTCACGTTCTTTCCTTTTCCAAAAAGTATGCGATCAATTTCTACTTCTTGCTCATCGAACACGTTCTTTTTTACTAGGGCATTTATAGCTGCTGCGTCAGAGCGTTTACTAATTTCGCTTTTTCTTATCCAACCATCGTCGCTTAAGCTTTTGTTTATTTTGAATTGTAAAAAACACAACAAAGCTTCTGCTTGCTTAAACGCTTTCTTTTCGAGTTTATTAATTATATCATGTAACTTAGCATCATCTTCATATTCCGCATTCAACTTAATGTATGCAACGATTTTTGGCTTATACCTATCCTTTACCTCTTCGTAAATTTCAACGGCGTTCTTTTTTAGTAGTTTATTTATGAGCGCATGAATACTCTTTATTTTTAAATGTTCTGCCAATTCATCAAGGCTGATATTAGGATTGGCGTGAAGGATCTCAATTACCAGATGCTCTTTATCAGTAAAATGATCATGTTCGATCTCATCAAAACTAAAGGCAGGATTTATTTGAACATGTGAAGTGCTAGCTAATTTTAAACCTGCAGGCATGGCTGCATTCATCACATCTCCGGGGTTAGCGCAATAATAATTTGCTATCCAATCCCAAAAATCTAATTGCTGCTGGTTAACAACCGCGAAATCATCAATAATAGATTCGATATATTTTGCTTGGTACTGAGTGGGTGCTTGCTCGTGAATGTGGTAAATGATGCCTGTGTAGATCTTTGAGCGTCCAAATTGTACAAGAACACGTTTACCAATTTCCACCTCATCATTTAACGGAACCGGAATCCTGTACGTGTATTTATTGGGCACGCTTAACGGAACGATCACATCAACAAATAAAGTTTTTATGCTCATTAACTTAAAATAAATGCTAAAACAATTCCAAGCAACATGGATATGATCTTTGATGGAGAATATTTATGCTCCTCACTTGTTTCAAATAAAATAGCCGTTGAAATAAAAAGAAAGATCCCGATTACTATTGAATCAGCTATATATTGGTAATCCTTAACTTGGACGACCTCAAACGTATGCACCAAATAACTAAAAAAATATCCAAAAGGTGCCATCATTGAAAAAAGAAACAAAAAGAATACGATAGTTGGCGTTTTCACTTTATGATCCTTTAAAAGTGCAACAAACAAAAATGAAATTGGGATATTATGAATTCCTAAACCCAATATCAATTGATGATTACTTAGTTTGGTATCACCAACGTAAACAGGAAGGCCTTCAAGAAAAGAATGGATCAGAAGGCCAATTATTATTCCGTAAGGGAAATGATTTGTGCACACTTCTGTATGCTGGTGACTGTGTCCGTGCTCCAAGCCGGCACTTAGCTTTTCCATCAAAAGTTGAGCAGAAAACCCTATTACTATAAAAAGCCCAACCATTTTAAAATTTTCTGTATGAAAACCATCATGCAGCTGGTAGGCTTCTGGCAATAAATGCATAATGGTTGTAGAAAAAAGATAGGCCGCGCTAAAAGCTAATACTAACTTAAACAGAGATTGATTCAATTTAAAATATAAGGCTACTATTCCTGTAAAAAAGACAGGA
Organism: Bacteroidota bacterium; assembly: GCA_034439635.1. Taxonomy (GTDB): domain Bacteria; phylum Bacteroidota; class Bacteroidia; order B-17B0; family Aurantibacillaceae; genus Aurantibacillus. The sequence goes on from JAWXAS010000145.1 coordinate 17,791, forward strand.
ATGGAAAGGGCCAATATGGATATTAACGAGTTCATAATTTTTTAAATACAGTTATTAGGCGATCAGAGTTTTGTTCGTCAAACTTCTCAAGGTTATAATTACCAAATGTATTCTTCAACACAAAACCCGCCTTTGTAGCATAATTCATCAGATCGGAAAACGTATACATCCATACACTTTCCTCAAAGTTATACTCTTTGCCTTTATCAGCGAATTTAATTTGCTTAATTATTTTATTTCCCTCCAAACGTTTTGATATATTGAATACCAGATCTCCACGTTCTTCATTCTGATTGTCTACAAGGCAACTTTTTACTTTTGTTGAGTTGAAAAAATCGATAACAAAGATACCATCTGGCCTTAGCGCATTGTATACATTTTGAAACACCGAGTAATTATCTCGCTGATCGTTAAAATAACCAATGCTTGTAAACAAATTCAAAACCGCATCAAAATAATTGATCCGAAATGGTGTACGCATATCATGTACAAAAAAATCAAGTTTTTCATTTACACATGCAATGGCCTCTTCAATGCTTTCTACCGAAAGATCCGTTCCAACAACCGTATACCCTAATTCATTCAATTTAATGGAGTGGCGACCCTTTCCGCAAGCAAGATCCCAAATTGCCGCATCCTTTTTCAATTGTAAATGCTTTGTGAGATTAGAAATAAAAAGATTGGCTTCAGTGGTGCTTCGGTTATTATACAACAAATGATAGTAAGGAGAGTTGAACCAATCCTTGAACCATTCTGAATTATTTTTTGTATTTTTCACCAGACCACTAATTTACTAAAAACAAAAACACCGAGTTGATTTCTCGGTGTTTAAATCGTTTAGAATACTTTAGCCTTCACGTATTGGTAAGGCTCGTACTTCTTACGCTTTCGAGGATCGTTGTTGTATTTTGGTCCGTTTACCTTTGAACGACGTTTAAACGTAATATTAGAGGAATTACCACCCGCAGCGATAATAGCAGCGCTTAATTTTTCGATGGTTTTCTTAGCTCTTGATGAAGCTAAACCTTTATTATTTCCACGCGAACGGGTTGGAACGCGTGAGGCGCTAGAATACACATCTACAGTAATAGCTTTTTGTTTACTTAGTTCAGCTGATTTATTCACAAAATTCTTCCAAGCGTCTTCGTTCTCATCGATCTTAGTACGACCGTATTTAAAGAAAAATTTAAATTCACCTTCCGGCAAAACATTGTCTGCCACGGCCACAGCCCCTGTTGTGCTTTGGTCGATAACCAATGTTTTCTTTAAAACATTTTTAGGTTTTAATTTATTGGTGTTGAAGGCCAGTTTCTCAGAAACTTTATTGTCAACTACAGCCGATAATTCATATTTGAAATCAGAATCTATAGGAATGTTTTTCAGCATTCCATTATCATCAGTAGTTCCTTCAAATTTTCCCCCATTGGCATCGACCAAAGTAACGCTGGCATTTTTAATAGGTTTCTTTTTCTTGTTTCTTACTAGTACTTCTAAGCTGTATTCACCTTGTGCTGCAACAACAGGTTTTTCTACATAAAGGGTTTGAGAAAATACCTTAGGTGGTTTTACACCTTTGGTGCTAAGTGAAACAACCTCACTTTTTGCACCATTTGATTCTGCTACGATCTTATAGTCTATATCAAGCGTTAGAGGTAAATTATCGTGGCGACCACTTGCATTTGTTGAATACTCATGAACTTTTCCATCTGAACCGGTAACAGTTAGTTTAGCATTCTCAATAGGTTTTTTATTTTTAACGTTATCCATTACTACCAAATTCAATAACAAAGCATTTGATTTTGCCTTTACTGAACCCACTAATGTTACAGGCTCTAAACTAACTTCTCTTTTGATCTCTTTGTATGAAATATCATTGCTAACAAATACATCTTCGCTATAAAACTCGTTTCCTTTTGGTGCTTGGTAAGAAAACGTATATTCTCTTCCTGGTGGCAAAATAGTAGTGAATGTACCGTTTTGTTTAGGGCGATAGGTTCCAATAATCTCTCCTGTTTCTTTATCTTTTACTATGATCACAAGATCATCAGGTAATTTTTCTCCTGGCGCAGGAACAATCTGTCCTTTAAATAATGCCAATGGCTTTTCTTTAGCCTCAGGCATAGAAACCATATAAATATCCTTCTCGCCAACTCCGCCTTCTTTTGCAGAAGAGAAATAACCACGTTTACCATCGGGTGATGTTACATAAAACACGTCATCATCGGTTGTATTGATTGGATAACCCATGTTCATCACATCAGAGAATTGATTATTCTCATCTAATGTTGCAAACATAATGTCAAAACCTCCCATTGATTTGTGACCGTTAGAGGCGAAGAAAAATGTTCTTCCATCGGGATGAATAAAAGCTCCATCCTCCTCAAATTCGGTATTGATCACCGGGCCCATGTTCAATGCTTTACTCCAGTTACCTGTAGGCAATTTCACACAGCGATAAAGATCCCTTCCTCCATAGCCACCTGGCCGATTAGATACAAAAATAAGTACAGTGCCATCAGCATTTAAACACGCGTGAGATTCTTGAAATTTTGTATTTACATCAGAACCAAAATCTTTTATAGGGCTCCAATCTGCTCCATCAAATGTGCTGTAATAAATATTTCCACCCATACCATCACCACCATCGCGGTACAGGATCAGTGTTTGTCCGTCGGGAGTGATGTTAATGGCAGCATCCATTCCATTACCATTGATGCTTTCTGAAAGAGACGTCGGTTTTGACCATTCTCCTTTATCATCTTTATAAGAAACTACAACGTCTTCATAGTAATTACCATTATCATCTTTCATGCCACCGGTTGTATTTGGTCTACGTGTTGTAAAAATAAGCATACGCTCATCGGCACTTAATGCAGGGCTATAATCCGGGTACTGGCTATTAATGCTATCTCCAAGGTTAGATATTTGCACATTCAAGGGGACACTCATTTGCATTTTTGCAAAAGCGCAAATATCCTTGTCTCTACTGATCGTTTTTTTCCATTCCTTATCTTTTACACTTACATATTTTTCAAACGATTCGTATTCTTTCAACTCCTCATCAAATTTATAATTGAGGTGAAGTGCTTGCCCATAATAGTAATGTGCTAATGGTGGTGCCGATTTTTCCATCGGATCGTCGATCAAACACTTGTTGCTTACTTTTTTAACGGCACGTTCAAGATATACTTCAGCTTTAAACTTTGTATTTAGTGTGTTTAGATAACATACACCAATGTTGTAATTTAATAAACCGCTAGTTGAATCAAGGGCATGTGCATCCAAATAATTTTGTAATGCCATGTTGTAATTTTCTTCCAAGGAAAGGAAATTACCTTCCTGAACAAGATCTCGGTATGAGCCATCGCCTTTTGTTTGGCCATTTGCGCTGCACAAGACGAACAAAAACAGGACAGTAAAAATATTTTTCATGCTTATTTGTTAACTAGCAAATATATGTTTTTTTTAGATAAAATGGCCTTTTTTGTAGATTAATTTTAGGCTAAAAAATCAGGTTATTTTTGCTTTGAAGTTTATCCGGAACTACCTCATGTACCTGTTCTATACATTCGATCTGCCTAAGGAGTTTAAAAACCGTGTATTGCTCGTGAATAGCGCTCTCTCCCTTTAAAAGGAGAAAAAAGTTAGTGTGTGGCAGTTCGCTTATTAGCAAAATACTTTGCTCTATAACCTGTTTAGATTCGGCAAAAAGGTCGTATAAAGGTGCATTCTTTTGCTTGGGTTTGAAGTTACTTTTATTAGGTACCACATAATATTCAAGACCTAGCTCCTCATCAATGTAAGAGTATACCGAAAAATCAAAAAGATCAGAATTTTTAGAAGCGGATCGTAAATTTTGCGTTAAACAAAGCTCGATATTCAACATGGCGTTAATATTATTGATGATCACATATTGGTTCTCTCCACTTGCAATACCAATAAGCACAAAGTCAAAAAGATTTGTGTTGTTATGTAAAATATGTTTAGCCACGATTAATTTCTGTAAGTGCTATTTCGGCCGCTTTTTGCTCGGCCACTTTTTTACTGTAATGCTCAAAGCCTTCGTATGCCTTTGAATTAATGACCGCATTTACTAAATAAAATTTTCCTTGCCCGGGATCATTTCTTTCGGTCCAGTCGTATTGCAATTCGAGTTTATTTTTTTGACAATAAATTTGCAGTAGGCTCTTGAAATCTGAATCTGAACTTAAAAGTTCTTCCAAATCAATATGCAACTTAACAATCTTATTGATAACGAATTTTTTTGTTTGCTCATACCCAAGATCTAAATAAAGGGCGCCTATCAAGGCTTCAAAGGCATCTCCATAAGCGCTTGATTTTAATTTATCTTTTTTTGAAAGATTTGTTTTTAAGAAATTGTCGAGTCCGAACTTTAATGCCAGTTGGTGAAGATTTTTTCGGTTCACGATCTTACTTCTTAGCTGCGTTAAAAATCCCTCATCTTTATTCGGATATTTTTTAAACAAATACTCTCCAATAATAGCGCCTAAGATCGCATCGCCCAAAAACTCCAAGCGTTCGTTATTATATAAGGTTGTGGCATTTTTTACATTACTGCTACTATGCATGAATGCCTGCTTATACAATTGCAGATTTTTTACATTAAGACCGGTAATATTTTTAAGGGAGGTATATAATTTTTTATCTGGGCCGGATCTGAACGAAACAAGAGGTATAAGCTTCCTGATCAAACCTTAAAAAATTATTTGTATTTTTTTATAACGATAGCCGCATTGTGGCCACCAAAACCAAAAGTATTGCTAATAGCAGCGCGAACTTCGCGTTGTTGCATTTTATTTGGAGTTAAATTTAATTTAGTATCAATTTCAGGATCTAGATTCTGAATATTAATGGTTGGAGGAATGATGCCATTTTTAACAGCCAAAATAGTTGCGATACCTTCAATAGCTCCTGCAGCACCAAGTAAATGTCCCGTCATGCTTTTTGTAGAGCTTATGTTGATCTTGTAAGCGTGTTCTCCAAAAATATTTTTTATCGCCTTTAATTCAGCTGTATCTCCTAAAGGCGTGCTTGTTCCGTGCGTATTGATATAATCAATTTCCTCAGGAGCAATTCCTGCATCTTTTAAGGCACGCTGCATTACCAACTTAGCACCTAATCCTTCGGGGTGTGGTGCTGTAATGTGATGAGCATCGGCACTCATACCTCCACCAATGATCTCGGCATAAATTTTTGCGCCTCGTTTTAAAGCGTGCTCTAATTCTTCAAGAATGATAGCGCCCGAACCTTCACCTAATACAAATCCATCGCGATCTTTATCGTAAGGACGAGAAGCAGTTGCAGGGTCATCGTTACGTGTGCTCATGGCCATGCAAGCATTAAATCCACCAATACCACTTTCGTTAATGGCAGCTTCACTTCCACCAGTTACGATAGCAGTTGCTTTACCTAAACGAATGTAATTAAACGCATCAATAAGTGCGTTAGTTGAAGATGCGCAAGCAGAAACTGTTGTAAAGTTTGGACCACGTAAACCAAATCGCATCGAAATGTGACCACTGCAAATATCAGCGATCATTTTTGGAATAAAGAATGGATTGAAACGCGGAGTACCATCGCCCTTTGCAAATGCAAATGTTTCGTTTTGAAATGTATCTAAACCACCAATTCCACTTCCCCAAATAACACCAATCTCATCTCTATCAATTCCTTCGGCATCTAAACCGCTATCAGCAAAAGCTTCAACACTTGAGGCAATACCATACCATGTAAACGTATCTAGTTTACGTGCTTCTTTGCGATCGAAATAAGTTTCTGGATTAAACCCTTTTACTTCACAAGCAAAACGGGTTTTGAATTTGGATGCATCAAAACGTGTAATAGGTGCAGCACCACTTACGCCTTTTATAAGATTGCTCCAATAGTCGTTTACACTATTTCCTAAAGGAGTAACCGCGCCAAGCCCTGTAACTACTACACGTTTCAGTTGCATATGTTGAATTAGTTTTTTGCGTTGGTCTCAATATAAGTAATAGCATCTCCCACAGTACTGATCTTCTCAGCTTGCTCATCAGGGATAGCAATATTGAATTCCTTTTCAAATTCCATAATTAATTCCACCGTGTCTAATGAATCAGCTCCAAGGTCGTTTGTAAAGCTTGCAGTTGGTGTAACTTCTTTTTCATCAACGCCTAGTTTATCAACGATGATCGATTTTACTTTGTTTGAAATGTCTGACATTTTTATAGTTTTTAATTTGGCACAAAATTAACTATATCCTCTATAAAACAAAATGCCCCTTAAAATAAGGAGCAAATTTTTTAACAAATAACAATCTACTAATAATATAATACGTTTTTAACTGTTTGATTATGAACAAATAAAAAAACCGCCCGAAGGCGGTTTTGTGTTAAGAAGTTTTTTTAACCACTGCTCTTGGTCTGTAAGGTCTCTGATGATTGTGGTTGTTTAGACTGCTCATTTTAACGTTTGAGGTGTTTCTTGCCTCTTCACGCATCATATGATTTTGAATAAGCTTTCCAATTACACCTACAGCTACTACACCCGCAATTATATATAAGCTTGCCAGGTTTGAGGCATCACCACCTACGTACTGGGTAAATTTATTGGTTAGGCTAGCAAAACTAGTATTGCTTAGCATTAAAAGGCCTAGGAGTGTTAGGCCCGATGTTACTCCATTCCTTCTGTTTTTCATAACGTTGATTTTATAAGTTAAACAATCCGTTAGTTTCCTATATATAATACGCAAATTCAGTGCCAAAGGTTGAGTAAAATTTATTTTTTTATTAGCCAAAAAATGCTTAAATTTGTATTGTAAAATAAAAATCACGAATAACGAGGGGGCCTGAGTCCCCTCTTTTATTGAGTAAAAATTGATCGCGAAAGAGCAAATATTACAGCTGGCTGAGGCACACTTTACAGGAACAGACAAGTTTGTTACTAACATAAATGTGACGAGCGGCAACACTATTGATGTGCTAATTGACGGAGATACCCCAGTTACCATAAAAGACTGTGTAACCTTAAGCAGATTTATTGAGGGGAACCTTGATCGCGAGAAGGAAGATTTTGCTTTACAAGTGAGTTCGCACGGTGCCGCAAGCCCGTTAGTGAACCAGCGCCAATATAAAAAGCATATTGGAAAGACATTTGAAATAAAACTAACTGACAATACTGATCACGAAGGTGAATTGGTTGAGTTTAACGAGAACGAATTGACACTTAAATATAATATACGAGAAAATAAAGCAATTGGAAAAGGTAAAGTAACTGTAGAGAAAAAAGAAACCATTCCATTTAATACAATAAAAGAATCAAAAATAAAACTTAAATTTTAAAAAAACACCCATGGAAACCTCAAATCTGATCGAATCGTTTTCGGAGTTCAAAGACATAAAGAACATCGACCGCGCTACTTTAATGAGTATCATTGAAGATGTGTTCAGGAACATGCTTATTAAAAAATACAGCAGCGATAAGAACTTTGACATCATTGTTAACCCCGATAAAGGTGACGTTGAGATATACAAAAACAGACAAATTGTAGATGATGAATTTGCAGAAGACTCATTTGATTATGATGAGAACAAGCACATCAGCCTAACAGATGCAAAAAAGATAGAGCCGGATTTCGAGATCGGTGAAGATGTATCTGAAAAAGTGGATCTTGAATATTTTGGTCGTCGCGCGGTATTAGCTGTGCGTCAAAATCTAGTTCAAAAAATCCTTGAACTTGAAAAGAGCGAGGTCTTTAATAAATACAAAGATAAAGTTGGTGATGTGGTTACTGCTGAAGTTTACCAAGTTTGGAAAAAAGAGATCATGCTAGTGGATGATGAAGGTAATGAGTTATTACTTCCAAAAACTGAGCAGATCCCTTCTGACTTCTTTAAAAAAGGAGATACATTAAAGGCAGTTGTTTCTAAAGTTGAAATGAAAAATGGTACCCCATCTATTATTGTATCGCGTACATCACCTTCATTTCTTGAGCGTTTATTTGAGAACGAAGTACCAGAGATATTTGACGGTTTGATAACGATTAAAAAAGTAGTTCGTGAACCTGGTGAAAGAGCAAAAGTTGCCGTAGAAAGTTACGATGATCGTATTGATCCGGTTGGTGCTTGCGTTGGTATGAAAGGGTCGAGGATCCACGGTATTGTTCGCGAATTAAAGAACGAAAATATCGACGTGATCAACTTTACAGCTAATCCAAGTTTATTTATTCAACGTGCGTTAAGCCCTGCGAAAATAACTACTATTAAAATTGACGAAGAAAATAAAACAGCAGAAGTATTTTTAAAACCCGATCAAATTTCTTTGGCCATTGGAAAAGGTGGATACAATATCAAATTAGCCGGAAAATTAACCGGTTATGAAATAGATGTATTCCGCGATACAGATATTGAAGATGTTGAGGACGTTGACTTAGACGAATTTACAGATGAGATAGAAGCAGATGTGATCGAAAAATTAAAATCGATTGGTTGCGACACAGCAAAATCGGTACTTGAATTGAACGATGAGGAAATTACTCGCAGAACAGGTATTGAAGATGATGTGATAGCTGAAGTTCGTAAAGTACTTGCATCGGAATTTGAAGATTAGTTACAAAAGGAAAGTGATCTCCTTGAATTGATCACAACTAAATTTAGATAACAGAAAATAATATATGTCAGACGGAGCAAAAACACTTCGATTAAGCAAAGTGGCGAAAGAATTCAATCTTTCTCTTGGAAAGATCGTTGAATTCCTTGCCACCAAAGGGATCAAGGTAGAGAACAATCCCAACGCAAAGATCGGAGATGAAGAACACTCTCATTTAATGAAGGCATTTTCCACAGATAAATCTGCAAAGGAAGAGGCTGCTCAGGTATCGCAAAATATCACGAAAGTGAAACGCGAGACCATTGTATTGGATGACGTAAATAAATCGAAGAAGAATAAAGAAGAGAAAGAGGTAGTAATTACCGATCATTCTGTTTCCGCCGAAACCGAAACAATAATCAAGGCTAAAAAAGAGAAAGTTGAGCCTGAAATTTTTTCACAAGAAGTAGAAAGTAAGGATGGGCCAAAAGTGCTTGGCAAATTAGATCTTGATTCTATATCTAAAACAAAAGATAAAAAACCCAAAAAGGAAATAGAGCAGGCAAAAGGAGAAAAGAAAAGTGCTCAGGTTGTTGAAGAAAAACCCTTTGTAGCAGAAGTTCCAACTGAAGTTGTTGTAGAACAAATTGAACACATTGAAACCAAATTCGCGAAACTTGAAGGACCAAAGATCCTTGGTAAAGTTGAACTACCTGTTGTAAAAGAATCTCCTAAAAAGGGCGAAAGTAGTTTTGCACTCGAGCGCAAAAAACGTAAGCGCATCAAAAAAGGAGGCTTGAGTGAAGAAGAGATCAAAAAGGTTGGAACCGAGCAGGCTAAAATTGCTAAAGAACGTGCCAAAGAAAAATATGGCGACCCTAAACATAAAAAACCTTACGGTGGCAATAATAGCCAAACGGCCTCTAAGCCACGCCATGAATTAACGGAAGAAGAGATCCAACAGCAGATAAAAGAAACTTTAGCGCGTTTAAGTGAAAAAGGTTCTAAATCTAAATCATCAAAAAATCGTAGAGATAAACGTGATGTTGTTCGTGAGAGAATGGCTGAGAAGCAGGAATTGTTAGATGCAGAAAAGAGCATTTTAAAAGTTACCGAATTCGTATCAGCAAATCAGTTGGCAACCATGATGGACATTCCGGTAAATCAAATTATTGCTACATGTATGAGTTTGGGTTTATTTGTTTCTATCAATCAACGTTTAGATGCGGAAACCATTGCCATTGTTGCTGAAGAGTTTGGATTTAAAACAGAATTCGTTTCGGCCGAAGTTGTTGAAGCAATTGAAGAAAAAGAAGAAGATATTGAAGGAGATGTTGTACACCGACCGCCAATTGTAACTATTATGGGACACGTTGACCATGGTAAAACATCCTTATTAGATTATATTCGTAAAGCAAACGTTGTTGCCGGTGAAGCAGGTGGAATTACACAGCACATTGGAAGTTATAATGTAAAACTAGAGAATGGAAAATCAATTACCTTCTTAGATACTCCCGGTCACGAAGCATTTACCGCTATGCGCGCACGTGGTGCAAAAATTACAGATATTGTAATTATTGTGGTTGCGGCAGACGACAGTGTAATGCCTCAAACAAAAGAGGCTATCAATCACGCGCAGGCCGCAGGTGTACCAATGGTAATTGCGATCAATAAAATTGATAAGCCCGGTGCTAATGTAAATAAAATAAAAGAAGATCTTGCTCAATTAAATGTGTTAGTTGAAGATTGGGGTGGTAAATATCAATCGCAAGAAATTTCGGCTAAAGCAGGAACAAATATTGCTCTTTTATTAGAAAAAATATTATTAGAAGCGGAAATATTAGATCTGAAAGCTAATCCAAAAGTTAGGGCTTCAGGTTCGGTGATTGAAGCAAAGTTAGATAAAGGTCGCGGGCATGTTGCTGATATTATTGTGCAACGCGGTACTTTAAAAGTTGGTGATATTATTGTTGCCGGTGGATATAGCGGTCGTGTAAAAGCAATGACCAACGAGCGTGGTGTACCAATTATAGAAGCAGGGCCTTCCATTCCGGTTCAATTATTAGGATTAAATGGTTCGCCAACAGCGGGTGATAAATTTAATGTGATGAGCGATGAGCGTGAGGCACGTGAATTGGCAAACAAACGTTTACAATTACAGCGTGAGCAAGGTATTCGTACGCAAAAACATATTACACTTGCCGAAATTGGAAGACGTTTGGCTATTGGAGACTTTAAAGAATTGAATGTGATCGTAAAAGGCGACGTGGATGGATCCATTGAAGCTTTATCAGATAGTTTATTAAAATTATCTACCGAGAAAATTGCGGTGAACATCATTCATAAATCGGTTGGTGCTATTAGTGAGAACGACGTTATGTTAGCTTCGGCTTCAAACGCGATCATTGTAGGTTTCCAAGTTCGTCCTACTCAAAACGCACGAAAATTGGCAGAGGTTGAAGAGATCGATATTCGTTTGTACTCTATCATTTACCAAGCTATCGACGAGATCAAAGCGGCGATGGAAGGTATGTTAGCGCCAGAGTTTGAAGAAAAAGTAGTTTGTAATATCGAGATTCGTGAAGTGTTTAATGTGACCAAAGTGGGGATCATTGCAGGTTGTTATGTAATGGATGGAAAAGTTACCCGTCATACTAAAGTGCGTGTAATTCGCGACGGAATTGTGGTGCATCAAGGAGCTCTAGGTTCGTTGAAACGCTTTAAAGATGATGTAAAAGAAGTAACATCAGGTTATGAGTGTGGATTGAACATTCAGGATTTTGACGATATAAAAGCCGGAGATATTATTGAAGGATACGATATGGTTGAGATAAAATCGAAATTATAGAAGTACGAGTTACGAAGTTAGAAGTACGAGCCTAGATTCGACAATCATACTTCTAAATTCTAACTTCTTCAAGGGGGATTAGCTCATTTGGCTAGAGCGCTTCGCTGGCAGTGAAGAGGTGATCGGTTCGAATCCGATATTCTCCAC